>JAZONA010000092.1:0-41964 GCA_045654265.1 Faecousia sp. | reverse complement strand
GGTGCGCATGGCATCGTAGCTGGCAAGAGCCTGATGTACTACGCTGAGCAGATCGGACAGCAGCTGCTTTTCGTCCACCTCAGCCCGCTCCACCTGGAACACCTCCGGCAGACGGGACAGCGTGGACACGCTGATGTCATCTGCCACGGCATAATCAGAAACCATCTGCCGCATGGCGCTGAGATATCCTTCCAGAACGCCCCGGTTGAGGCTGACCTTCAGCTCTTCCTCAGACTCAGTCTTGACGGAAATAAATACATCCACCTTGCCACGGGAAATGGTACTCTTCACCGCCTGCTTTACAGATTCCTCCGCAAAAATCAGGTTCCGGGGCAGTTTGACGGTGCAATCCAAATACCGATTGTTGACGCTGCGTACCTCAACAGTAAACTCACGTCCGCCAACGGTTTCCACCGCCCGGCCATAGCCGGTCATACTTTTAATCAAAGCGAACCTCTCCTTTTATGTGATTGTCATTGCACGCCAGTGGGCACACTGGCGTGGCAATCTCCTAAGCTTTCGCATTGCCGCAGAGGATTGCCACATCGGCCCCTACTGGATGACATTCATAATCACTTCTTATCCACGTCTTTCATGACGGTGACGGTGAGCTGATATTCGCCCACCACCTGCACCTCCGGAAGTTCCTCCGGGATGTCCAGTTCAACGGTCACCGGATACTCTCCGGGGCCGGTCTTGGCGCCCTTTAGATCCACCACCAGCGTGATATTCTCCTCGGTGATCTGATCCAGAATAGGACCCATGGCCTGCAACTTTACTGCCAAAGTGGTGGTATCCGGCCGAATGGTCATATTCTTGGGCTCATTAAGGAATCGGATCTGGGTCACATTTTCGTAGCTGCGAACCTCCTGATCCGGAAGATCCACATGGATCACCACTTCCTCGATTTCCGAGTGGTTGGTCAATTCCAGCTTGTCCAAATCGATGGGCACCCGGATATCGGTATCCTCGGTGATCTTGCTCAGATCGATCTCGCCCAAGGAGATCAGGCTCACCTTGTCCAGCGCACCGGGTCTGCCGCTAACACTGAGATTCTCCACCGGGTTGTTCTCGGTGTCGGTAACGGTAATGACCACATCTTCTTCTGTCAATCCGCCACCGGGAAGTACCAAATATTCCATAGGCACATCCTTCCGGGGATGAATGGTAAAGGTAACATGCACGTCACCGCCAACCACGTCCAAATCGCTTACATCATGGATTGGTTTTCCCTCGTTGTCGCAAAGGCTGACACGGTGATCCTCCGCATCGGTGGCGGTATAGCCGGACAGATCCAGCGCCACCTTTGCCTGATGCACCTGATCCACCAGCTTCTTAGGGCCGCTGATAGTAATTTCCGTGAAATCAGTCTTGATATTCTTTACCACATAAGCGGAAAGATCCGGCAGTGCGGTAGTATCCACCACCACAGGGATATCCTTCTTCTCCCACTCCACAATGGCAATTTCCACCTTCTCTGGCTTGGAGCTAACCACTTCCACATTACCCAAATCAGGAATGCGGTATGCAAAACTCTGCTTTCCCTTTTCCCGGACGTTACTCAGGTTGACCTCCACAGCCATATCAGAACTGCGCAGATTTTTCAGCTGAGAACGATTTCCGGACACTTTCAATGTCACAGTAAGATTTTCATAATCCTGCGGCATCAGACCACGATCGTGCAGCAATGCAATGTCGTCATCGCTGAGGGTCACTGCCACCTTGTAGGATTCTTCTGAATTGGGCTTTTCCACAGTGATGACATAGCCCCAAAGCACAAAAGCAACACACAGAGAAATCAGGAAGGTTATCAGCTTTCTTTTATTTTTCATGACCGCCGTCCTCCTTTTTCTTCTTGGAGAGCTTCTGGGTCAGTCGCACTACCATATTGTCAGGGGTTTCCTCCTCGTTCTTGCACAGCTCCGCCCGGAGCAGACGCTCCAGGGTTTGGGGAGCCAGATGCCGCTTCAGCATACCGTCCACCGCCACGGAGATGGTACCGGTTTCCTCGGAAACAATCACCACCACCGCATCAGATGCTTCGCTCATGCCCACGCCGGCTCTGTGCCGGGTTCCCAGATCGGCGCTGAGCCGATTGGTCGAGGACAGAGGCAGCACACAGCCTGCCGCAGTAACCCGTCCGTTTTGGATCATCATGGCCCCGTCATGCAAAGACGCCTTGGGGAAGAAAATGTTGCGAATGAGCTGCTCAGAAACCTGGGCATCAATCAGCGTACCGGTTTTGACGAACTCATCCAGCGGAGTTTCCCGACCGAACACGATCAGGGCGCCCACCTTCTCCCGGCTCATAACCTCGCAGGCCATAACAGTCTGAGAAATAACCGGATCCAACTCCTGCTTGGGTTTTTTGATTCCCACAAAGGTTTTCAAGTCTGTACCCATCAGGCGATCCAAAATCCGCCGCAGCTCCGGCTGGAACAAAACCACGATGGCGATCAAGCCGACCTCCACCAGCTTGTCCAGCAGGAAGTTCAGGGTGTTCAGTCGGAAGAAATCCGTAACCCAGGTCAGCGCCATCAAAAGGCCGATCACCTTCAAAATACGCATAGAACCGCTGGAGCGGAACATGGGAAGCAATTTATAGAACAGAATTGCGACCACCAGAATATCCAGCACATCCCGGAAACCGAAGCCGCCTAATTGTTGAAAAAAGTCCTTAATAAAAGTCATTTTACCAATGGACGCCCCTTTCGCCGTCGAATTGGGGGATGAATTTCCAAAAATCGGTACACTCACCCTATTATCTAATCTATTATAGCGGATTTCCTTGCTGATGGCAATAGAAAAACTGAAAATATTTTGTTACAGACCTCGATTATACTGTCATTGCAAACGGCGGCTCACGCAAGAGCCGCCGCCGCTTTCAGGAATAATCTCACCTGGCGCTCCGATGCATCATGCCCGAAGCTTAGCCGAACCGTTCCGGAATCCAATGTCCCGGCGCTTTCGTGCGCCAAGGGGGCACAGTGCAACCCAGCCCGCACTGCAATTTTCGCCTCTGCCAGCATAGCACCTGCCTCCTCGCAGTCCATTTTGGGAACAAAGCTCACCGTTCCACCTTGATTTCCCCCGGCAAACACCCGAATTCCCAACTTTTCCAAGCCGTTCACGCACACTGATGCCCAATGCCGTTCCCGGCGGCCGATCCGTTCCACGTTCTCCCGGAGCAGATATTCCATCCCCGCTCGCAAGCCTGCGATCCCTGGTACATTAACGGTTCCTGCCTCCACCCTGTCAGGCAAAAAATCCGGCATAGTCTTTTCCAGCGACGCACTCCCGGTACCCCCATAGAGCAACGGCTCCGGCATCCGCCGGCAAATTAAAATTCCGGTCCCCTGAGGCCCCAAAAGCCCCTTGTGCCCCGGCATCGCCACAAAATCCGCCCCCCATTTTTCCGGCTCCACCGGCATCGCCCCGGCGGATTGCGCCGCATCCACAACAAACGGCACCCCTGCATCCCGGCACAGCTTCGCCATTTGTTCCACCGGCAAAATGTAGCCGAACACGTTGGAAACATGGGTAAATACCGCCGCTTTTGCGCCTTTCAGTTTCTTCGCAAAATCCTCCAACGTATCCTCCCGGTCAAAGAGCTTACGCCCTGCCACCCTCACCTGCGCCCCAATGGCATGAAGTGGGCGGGTCACTGCATTGTGTTCAAACCCGGAAATCACTACCGGATCCCCCGGTTTAACCAAGGTTCGGATAGCAATATTCAGCCCATGGGTGCAGTTATTGGTCAAAACCACCTGCTCCGGCTGACAACCAAACAGTTCACTTGCCACCTCCCGGCAGCGGTAAACCGCCTCCGCTGCCGCCATAGCCGCCGGGTAGCCCCCACGCCCCGGATTTGCACATAACTGCATGGCCTCGTTAACCGCCTGTCGCACCTCAGCCGGCTTTGGGAAGGATGTGGCGCCGTTGTCCAGATAGATCATGGTGTTAATTCCTCCATTCCTTGGTCAGTCTGGGCATAGACTTTGCTGTATCCAACACCGTTTTGCGCAAGAAGCTCTAAGCACCGACGTACATCGCCACTTTTGATCCGAAGACTGTAGCCGCATCCCCGTTCTTCCATCCAGCGTGGAGTGCGCTGGAGTGTGCATCCCATCCCAGCATTTTTTAAGACCCGCTCTGCACGCTGTGCCAACGTAATGGAACGAAATGTGATAAAAATCGACTTCATAGTTCCACCTCCCGGCACATTCTATGTTCCCGGTGTCGAATCCGTGTACAAAAAGCAGGGAGCCTTTCAGCTCCCTGCTTTGATTGGGAAAACCGCCCTGCCAATGTGGCAGGGCGGTAAAAATTATCCGTAAATCAGCATTTGCAACAGATGGATCGCCAGCAAATGGGTTGGATAGAAGATGTAAAACAGATATTTCAGCCTCCATTTTCCCCGCTGACCGTTGTACAGTGCCAGCAGCGGAAGCGCCAATAGGGCATACCACTGGATCGGCGACATGGCCATAGCCAGCAAAACCAGCATCACAGCTGTGCAAGCGATCTTCCCCCACTTTCCCCGGGCAAAGCGCACCGTAACCGGCAAGAGGACACCCACCAAACCGTAATCGATCGTAAATGCCCCATTTGTTTTCCAGGGAAGGAAAATGCACAGCATCATCACCCCGGTCAAAACCGCCGCCAATATAGCGCCGCGTGCCACAGTCGGCTTTTGCAAAAAATGATCCAGCGCAAAGATCAAGCCAATGGACAGCGTAAAGGTCACCAAAACATTTTGGTACAGCGATCCCGTCGCGAAGAAATATGCACCTTGGCAGATCGTAGCCAAACCGGCGATCATCAGGATGTATCTGACCTTGCGCTTGGTGTAAAGACACCCCTCAGCGATCATATACGCAAAGATAGGAAACGCCAACCGCCCCAGCACCAACATCCACGGCCACTGGGGAAGCAATTGCCGTCCTACATGATCCGCAAGCATAGCGACCATAGCAAGGATCTTCAACTGGTTATTGCTCAAGCCAAACCGTTTCATAGGCTACCCTCCGAAATTTTAGGATGATTATAACATAGGATCCCGGATTCGTAAAGTCCACAAGTCGGTCGCTGGCCGTTTCACCCTCTTCCGTCGAAATCCGCCAACTTTCGTGCATTTTCTTTATGCCAGCATTTTTTTCCAACAAAAACCTCCCACAAGCGACAATGTCATTACGCTGAGAAAATATCGTCATTCTGAGGGGCGCTATGCATACCCTCAGGATGACATCTACAGGCTAATGACATTGTCGCAAGTGGGAGGTTTTTTATGTGTGTCGACTCCAGTAATGCTTTTTCAGTACCTCCTGGAGGACCTTGAAGGACTGATCCACATCTCTGAAATCCAGATAGATCTCCTCCCGCTCCTCCAGAATGTACACCTTGGCACCGGTGCAGGGTGCAGTAGTATCGGTATCCAACACACACCGCTGGAGCATCCGCTCAGTCAGCACCAGCGCAGCGGTAGCACTGTCGTCACCAGTTTTCAGTTTGGTATTGGCAAAACTGCTGGCGTTGATGATCATGCCAAAATACTCTCTGCCAATCTTGGCATCCACGGCGCACTGGCTCAAAATGCAGTAGGTTTCCGTGAACAGCGCCTTAAAAGTGTCGTAATCCAGCTTGTCGTGGTACTGCAGGTCTGCCTGCAGAGATTTCCACGCCTGCGCCAGGGCAGAATTGGTTCTTGCCTCCATAATGATTCCCCCAGAAATGAAATAGGCATTCGCCGTGGCTTCCGGGAGATTCCCGGAAGCCAAACAGCTTACGTATCAAAGGGATAACAGTTGGGCGTAAAGGGAGTATCCTCACAAGTCATGGTTTCCCGGGACAAGGGGTAGCGATCCTCGTACAGCAGGAATCCCAAACCATACTCGTCCTCACGGTTTCTTGTGATAAGCTCCTCGCGCCGTGCCACATTGGTCTCGCCGATGAGGTAGAGATACTGAATCTCCACCCACTTGGCCATGCCTTCATAAATCAGCAGGCGCTTATCCTTGGGACATTTTTTGAAATCCTTCCGATTGTCCCAGTGGGTGTACTGCCAAATGTGGGTCAGCTCATGGGCAAAGGTGGCAATCAGGGAGATCCGGGGCGCACCGTTTTCCAGAATGATGGAATACTTCTTCCGCTTATTGATGGCAACGCCCAGAATCAGCATACTCTGTCCATCCCGGGTACCCAAAGGTACACCGACCTTTTTCTTCAGCTTCCGCTCGTCCACGACCTGAATAGACACCGGCACGTCGATGGTAGCGCCAAAGAAATTGTCCATATTGGTGATGACCCGCTGGCACAGCTCCTCTACCTCAGCCTTGGTTTTCACCACAGTGCTGCTGCAGGTGGTGCAGCGCAATCTACCATCAGGCAGGCGGAAGAATTCGACACCGGCGATTTCCGTGCCACAATAAGAGCAATACATCTGATTGTTCTTGTTTCCGGTAAGATGGCGGAAAGCTTCTGCCTGATCCTTGCCGGCACGGGCTTGCCGAAGCTCACCGCCGTCAAAGCCCAGATCATTCAGAAACCCTCTGGTTCCCTCCAGATCCAGCTGGGTACTGCGCTTACCTTCCCGGTAGCGAAGATAGTAACGCTCATGGTAGGGCAATTTTCCGTCCTCCGTCATCCGGGGAGCTTCCGGAGCGATGATTTCCTCAGGCTCCGCAGATTCTTCCGCAGCAGGCTCCTGGATTTCCTCCTGAGGCTCCTGCAGTTGTTCCTCCTGTTCCAACAGGGCGGTATCGTCATGCATCTTCGCTCACCTCCCCTTCGGTTTGGATTTCGGTGGATTCTTCTTCCTGGGAAGCTACTTCTTCGGAAGGCTCCTGGGCAGTGGCTTCTTCCGAGGCTGCTTCCGGCTCAGCGGTTGCTTCCTCAGAGGCTGTCTGCTCAGCCGCTTCCTTCTCAGCAGCCTTTCGGGCAGCTTTTTCTGCCTTCTTAGCAGCCTTTTCTGCTTTTTTCTGCTCCTTAGCGGCTTGTTTTTCCGCATCGGAAGCAGCCTTTGCGGCCTTCTTTTCTGCCTTAGCGGCTTCTCTGTTAGCCTTCTTCTCGGCTCTGGCAGCCTTCTTTTCCGCTTTCTTCTGCTCCTTGGGTGTCAGACCCTCGGCGGGCTGCTCCGGATTCTCCTGATTTTCCTCCGGCTCGCCCTTCTTCTTTCTCTTGAACAGCTTCTTAAACCAGCCGCCGATGCGCTTAAAGAAGTTGCCTATGCCCTGGAAGAATTTCTTCACCTTGCCCTTCTTGGGCTCCTTGGAAGCTTCTTCGTAAACATTGAAAGGAGCAGGCTGATGTTCCTCAGCAGGCTCGTTCTGCTTGCGCAGACTTTCCTGAATCTTCTCATCGTTCCAAGCCAAATAATCCGCCACAATCTGCAAAATACGGTTCACATTCCGCTCCACAGCGATCAGCAGACCAATATCCAACTGGCTGTCCTCAATGATAAAGATGCACTTATCGCCTGCTTCCACGCCCTCGCCCACAGCGAGGTTGTAAGTCAGAGGGGCACCAAACTCGCCAGGGGTAATGGCCGAAATAAAATGCTGATTCTCCGCAAACAACGTGACAAACGCTTCATTCAGCAGATTCGTCAGGGTCATGCGAATTTCATCGGTAAAGGCATCTCCAAAATGAGAGAAATCAAATTTCAGAATCTGCTTATGGTAATACTCCCGCTTGGGCACGCCGTTAACCTTCACCAGATCGCCATTGTCAAAATCATTGTGGGAGCGGAGCTTCCAGTAGCCGGGAGTGTCTACGCTGAAGTCTGCGTACTGGTAATGGATATGGATATTGTTCACCGTCTTCAGTGCGCCCATAGAATCGGCATCCTCCATCCGATGGATGGTGTAGTTGCGAATCTGCCGGTAGGACAGACGTCCACCGATATGCTCGGAGGCACGCCGCACCAGGATCCGGTTATCCGTAGCCGTAGATACCATTTCATAGTACTTGCCGTTGAGGGTGAAAAACTGGCCGGGCATGTACTTTTGATACACATGGCCCTTCAGCTCAGTACCGATGTAAACATCCCGATCTTCCTGCTCCGCAATGTAGCTGGCGTTTTGCAGGTCGTCCAGAATCATTCGGGAGAAATCGGAATTTTCGATGGTGTAAACGCTCTCAAACTTGCCGCTCTCTACGGAGTAGGCACGCTTAAAGAAAATGGTTGCATGCTTTTCAAAGCGCACGGTTCGGCCGTCCCGGGTCTTGACCTCCAAAATAGGCGCGCCCTGCTTATCCAGATTCTCTGTGTGACCAAAGATCACGCAGATCTCCTTCCAGAGCACAGATACCGGGTCATCCGTTTCAATGTTCATGACCGCCATCTGCCGATCGAGCACGTCCTCCGGCACCGAATCGATGCACAGAAGCAGACACATCGACAAAATCACATTTCGCTTTGTCCGGGCATAGTCCGCAGTGATGTAAGGAATGGCCTTGGCATCAGCGGTAAACAGCTCCGGGTTTTCAGCCATGTACTCCCGGAGCATATACTCCGAGGAAATGACATTGACGAAGCCCTGCTGCTGGGCGATGGTGGCAAAATTGCGGCGCATTTCAAAGAGATTATTTCTGTCATCCTCCACGGTGATGAAGGAGAAATCACTGACCCGCTCATCACACATATTGAATGAGGTCTGGAAACTCTTATCAAAAGTCTCCTGATTGGTGGGAAGCTGGGCATAGTCCAGCAGATCGTGGTAATACTGCTTGGCAATCCATCGGGCATCCTGCACCGGGAAAGCCTCTTCGCCATACCAAACGGTTCTGCGAACCTGATTGCGCAGTGCGACCATGGACAACTCCGTGCCCATACCCAGGCATCGGGAAACGCCGGGGAGGATACGGTGCTGGAGGTAATCGTCATCCGCAGTCCAGTACATGAAAGAGCTCATGCCTGGGGGATACTCAGTGGCGGAAACCTCTGTGATATTGGTCATTAAAATGTGGGACAATGCGTCTACCAGACCGTCACAGTTGCGATCCACGGAGCAGAAGGTGATCTTCTTCTCCTTACCGCAGCACTTGATCAGCAAATTCAAACCGATCTGAGCGGTGGTCACCAATCTGGACGGCTCTATCACCACCACAAAAGACACTTTCCGCAAGAAAAACAGATTGCTCTTGTGAATATCCAGGTCATGGACACCGGATCGGGAAATGATGCCAATATCCGGCAATTCATCCTCAGCCTTGACCTTGTTGGTCAACACGTTAATCTTCCACAGATCCGGGATATTGGAAAGCTGCTGCATACCCTTATCGGTCCAGCTGCGCAGATCCTCCTCAGTGCCGTGGCGACCCAAAACGATCAGTATCTTGCCGCCTGTGAGCAATTCCCGGTTCATGGCATAGAAAATATAGGGGTTGAGTTTGTCGTAAAAGGGGGTGTTGAACAGCAGGCTTTTACCGGTAGCCAGATCATAGCCGCTGCGGACATAATCCACATTCGGCTTCAGTCCTGCCACCATCTTTTGACGGATAAAGGTGGCATAGTTCTTGCCCACATGGTCAGTTTCAGCCATGCTTACCAAAATATCCTCAATCGCACCGCCGGACACGCCACCATTGTTAACCGTGGTACCGTCAGCCGCCAATTTGTCTCCAAACAGCGCCTTCAAAGGCTTGCGCAGCAGCGGATACATGGCAATATGCCGGGAATTGTCTGCCTGCACAGAAAGATCAGACCGCACCTCATCCTTGGTGGTGCCTTCGATGAAAAATGCCATTTCGCCAATGATAATCACGGCAAACACCGGGTAGAACGGTGCGCTGACCAAATGCCTCATGCACAAGCCGCAGGAAATCAAAAGGGCCAGACCGGAAGCAAAACAGCTTCCGTAGTAGACAGTTTTGATAAAGGTTCTTGCCTGACCATAATGTTCCTTGATGTACCACCGGTCATCCAGCTCATCGTAGGTGTAAAACAGATCGACCACTTTTCCGATGAAGGAATTTCTGTCGACCTTCACCTGTCCCAGGAACACGGTGATAAACCGCTTCAGGATCACATAGGCAAGCAATGCAGCGGTGTTGAACAGCACCAGCGACAAATATATGCCCCAGCTCGTGTACAGATCCCGGATCCAGTCGCCGATAAAGGACAACCGAATTTTGTCAAACACCCCTGCAAGCAGATAAAATTTATCCGTTAGGAACTGAGAAATCTTATCCAAAAAGATCAGCAGCACCACACTATAAATCACCGCCAGCACCGGCATAAGATACTGCCGGTGGCGGAATTCTTTTTTTGTATTAGCCTTGCCATTCAGGTAAGCAAACAGCACGAAAGGCAGGAAGGAAGCAGCCAATTTCAGGAGATTGATTACGATCTCACTTTTCATAGATTCCCTCCATTCTCACTGAAATGCGTGTAACATAGCTGGACGGCACGGTAACAAAATTGCCGCTGCTGATAAATTCGATCTGACGGGAATCGCCTGCCAGGAACGGCGCCGGATAGGTATACTCCGTCTTTTGATCAAAGTCGTAATCATAGGGTCTGGACATAGCCTCATCACAGAAGGTATGGTCACCGAAGTAGTCCCGGTACCCCTCTGCCAGATATGCCCTTTTTTTGCGAATATCTTCCTGATGCTTTTTGCGAATACGCAGACTCATGGTATACTCATCCAAATTTTCCTTAGCATAGGTCTGGACAGCATGACCCCTGCGCACATTACACGAAGCGCTCAGGTACTTGGAAAACCGCTTCAGAGAGTCCTGAATATCATTCATGACCTCATGGACGTTGTAATTATAGGATCGAACCGCATTAACAACCGACGAACGCAGGAAGAACAGCGTAACAAACATCAATCCCGCCAGCAGCAATAGCATGCCGCCGCTGAGGAGGATGGCCGTGAGCACCGTTCTGCTGGTGCCGTTGTTATCAAACAAGAAGGGCAGGAAACACACCAGATACAGTGCCAGACAAATGGCGCTCAGGATGAACGTCGTTTTCTTTGTCATGCGCCGGCTGATGGTCTTTTTGACCTTTTCCGACTCCTCGTTCAGACCCTGGGTGTACTGGGAAATGTCCGAAAGATCCGGCGGAATGGAGGCGATCATCTCGTCCTCAGCCGCATCGGTATAGTCCCGGATGTCATCGATCTGCAAGGGTGTCAGGCGACTGACATTTACATTGGAGATCTCGCTGGACATGTGCATCTGACTGACACTTTTCTTCACCGCACGGGATTGCTGCTTGATAATGTAAGTCAGTGCCTTCTTGGAAGTACGGAAATCCTGGTTCCACTTATGGTATTCGTTCGTCGGCTGATCGAAAAACAAACCATAATCCTTGTCCGCAAAAACCTTTTCCGGATCGCAGGTTTCGTCCAGCAGCACCGCCACATCCTGAGGGGTGCAGAACATAGCCTCTGCATCCTTGTCTGTCAGCTCGCCGGGTATCTCACTACGGATCTTGTCCATCTCGTTGTTAATGACCTCGAATGTAGCCGCCAGCTTTTTGTCGTAGGATGTGACCAGTGTGCACAGTGGCGTATCATCGGTTTCCGTTTCCAGCTGATACAATCGCCGTGCCTGCATGGCACTTCCGGGTACAGGATTGGATATAAAAATCAGCACAGAAGCCAAAAAGCGGATGTAATCCGTACGGAAATCCCGATGGCTCTGGGGCAGCAGATCAAAGACCATAAAGCGCATCTTGTCGAAATACATATTCCGATCTGCGAAAGCCGAATAATCGCTGTCCTTGCGTACATTCCAGAAGGTATCCGGGTCAAAGAAGTTGCTGTCAGCGGTGCGCAGGGTGATGCAATGCACCTCCGAAGGATAAGCAATATTCAGGAAATTGCTCTGTACAAAAGCTCTTCGCAGATTTTCCTTTGTCTTTTGCTCATTCTTGTAGTAATTCCGCTCAAGCAGCTCCAATCTGGCACTGGGCTTCATGTCATCTCTGCCAATGCGCTCCATAGCCCAATCATGGACATCCTGCTTTTCCTTCACATCGTTGAGGATGTAATTCTCCGGACGGAAACACAGCCAGGTGGTCAGCTTCTGCAGCGGTTGCTCCAATGCGCTTTCGTACACAGCCTTTTTCGCATCGGACAACGCCTGATAGTAATCCTTCCACCCATCTTCCCACTTGTCCCAGCATTCATCCTTCTCCGGCTGTTCCTGGGGCTGTACCAGAGAAAAAATCTCTGTGGCATCCACCACATCGAAAGGATTTCTTGCCTTCAACCGCTCACCCGTGGGGCTATTGATAATCACTGCCCGCCAGTCCTTGCGTCTGCCGACAGCGTCCATCAGCCCGGGGGCAGAATCATAAAGATTCTGCCCCGCAGGGTTCCAATAACAGAATGCCAATTCCTTGTTGTCCAGAAACGGTTCAAAAAACAGCTTATTTTCCCGCTGTATGGCGTCGATATGTTCTTTTTCAGCTAATAGAACTGTGAACAAACCACTCACTCCGTTTCTAAATAAATCTTAGTTTTCTCTTTCCTTGAATTCCTTGGCTACTTTATCCAGCAGAGCCTCGTAATCCTCCGGCTCGGGAGCGGAGAGGATAACGTCGCGGATCTTTCTCTGGATGATGTCGATGACCATGTTCTCGCTGGCAGCGGGAGCCCGGAGATGTTCCTCATAGAAGTGGTAATTCCGCTTCAGCAGGTTCAGCTCGTCAGTCAGGCGGGTGCAAAGCACAAACTTCACATCCTCAGCCTTCTCCCACTTGGAGTACTCTTCACGGAACACATCGATAACTGCTTCCACCATTGCGGTGATTTCAGAAATGTAGCGACCGGAATTGGGCAAGGTGCAGTAGAACATCAGGGGGATCGCAAACAAACTGGTAGCATTCTCAACGTAACGCTTGCCATCGTCTGCCATCTCGGCAATATTCCAATCCTTATCCTGGCGCTTGTAGCGCTCTTCCTTATTCTTACGCAGCTCAGCCTTCAGATCCTCCAGGCTCTTCTGAGTACCATCGCAGGAATCATATTCCTTAGCCTCGTCCGCATCCAGAACATGCAGCAGGTTGAACTTGGCCATATCGCGGAAGAACTCGGTGTTCTCGTAATTGCAGTTCTTGGCCTCACTCATAGCTCTCTTGCGGCTCTTGATCAGACCGATGTCCTCAACCACCTTGGAGTTGACATACAGAGCATCGAGGATCTCATAGAACTCATCACACAGCGTACCGTTGGGAACCATCAGCTCCACGTCACGGTTATCGGAATCCCGGTACAGGAATACCCGCTTACCGTTAGCCACTGCGGACAGTGCCCGCTGCTGGATGGCATTATGGATCAGGCCGTAAACAAATGCCTTATGCACCTTGCGGATAACCAACTGCTGGTAATTGAAATCCAGCTCGGGCATGCTCTTGATAGAATCCCAGTTCTTGTCGATATGGGTGGAAATAGCGGCATTCTTGGTGGAGTCCGGTCCGATAAAGCGAGCGTACTCGGTGTATGCCTTGTGGTAAGTACCTGCGTTCTTCTTACCGGTTTCGGTCTCGAAGGGAGCAGCAAACTTCTTCAGCTTGTCGGGAGTCAGGTTGTACAGGGCGTTGTAGAAGTGGATCTCGTACTTGGAAACGGTATCCACAGCCTCGCCATTGGGGATCAGATCCTTAACCCGGAATTTCCGGTTATCCAGCAGGATCTTATTGTAAGCGCAGACCTTGATCTCTCTGGGCTCTTCGTTGGTAACTCTCTGGATGGAAGGAGCTGCGATACGGGCGCCCATAGCCACCACCTCAGCAATATGCCGCTGGGCATCTGCCACGGTTACCTGCTCGAAGATCTGGTTATCGCCGTTGCTTTCGTTGCGCAGACGGATACGCTCCTTCAGACGCTGCTCCAGCTCGATGGCGCCGATGATATCCTTATCGATATCTTCGCACTTCTCACGAACACTGTTTCTGAAGTAGCCCATGAGGATATCGTCGAAGATGTTGACTCTGCGATCCTCCTCGATGTAACCGCCGCCGCTTCTATCCAGCTCCATCTTGAAGACGGCATTCTTCTTGACTGCGTCAAAGATATTGCCATTGATCTCGGTGTTGAGCATGGTGGTTTCCTTCTGCGCTCTCTGCAGGGAGTACTTGCTCAGCTCCTGCATCAGCTCTTCGGTAGCGCAGATATTGACGAAGGAATCGCCCTTCTTGTACTGCAGCTCGTCGATCAGATCGATCTTCTTGCGGCTCAGATCCTTGACCTTGGTCACAAAGGTCTTGAAGAACTGCTCAAACTGCTCGGAGAAGGCCTTGACGTACTCATATGCCTTCAGGTAAGCAGCATGGACAGCGACCTTCTTGCAGTAATCCTCCAAAGCCTCGTAGTAGGCGGGGATATCCACATTTGCTTCTTCGTAGAGGTTCTTATAGCCCTTCAGCTTATCAAAGAAGGTAGGCTCCTTCACGCCGCTCAAGCTTTCCACACCAATAAACTTTTCCTTGGTAAACTTGAATTCATAGGGCTTAACCTTGAATTCGTCGACGGTCTGCTCAGCCCGGGTATGATCTTCCTGCTTGCTGCACTGACCGAAAACATCCATCAACCGGTACAGCACAAACCGGGCAGCGCAGGGATGGAAAATCTCGCCCTGAGCATTCTTAATCAGGCTTTCGATGCTGTAGGTGTCTTTGATTGCGACGGTCTTCTGATCGTTGGTAAACAGAGCATCCGCCCAACGGCTGACGATTTCTGCCACGATGGGAGTACCGTTCTTGTTTTTGGTTTCAACCAGGTCACGATAGACTCTGAGCGCATCAATGGCATCAGAGATCTTATTATCACTTTCGCCGAAAGCGGGGTTGGATCTCCATTTTTCCGCATCGTCAATAGCAGACTCAAATCGCTTATCCTGCTTAACCACCTCAAAGACCTGATTCTCGAAGATGTTCTTAAAGCGCTTAATGCGGGAATCAATGCCTTCCAGCTCATAGGTGTTCTTCAGGTCGATGGAGAAGGGATCACGGGCGTTGAGCAAAGAGCTGCAGTAGATCTTGCCATCGGGATCCCAGGTGGACATAGGTACACCCAGTTTCTTCTGCTCGGCCTTATAGGAGCTGATGGCGTTGTCGTACTTAGTCCACTTGGTGGCTTCGCCGGCGCCGCCGATGCTGTCGATGGCCAGATCATAGGAAACGTAGTCGGCAACCTTCTCGTAGGGGTAGCGGATAACGCCGGCACCGATGCCACCGAAGCGGTTACGGCCATAGTTACCGGGCTTAGTCATTTCCTTGATAATGTTGTCTTCCACGGAGAAGGCCTTCTTCTGCATGGGGCCGATGTTCTGCTCATACAGTGCCTGGGCAGCCTGCTCGATGTACTGAGAAATGCTGATCATGGTGCTGTCTTCGGCGTCCTGACCATCCATCAGGAAGCAGAAATCCATAGGCAGCAGGGACAAAGACTTCTGCTTGTCGGAACCTGCGATGGACACATTGACCTGCAGATTGCTGAACTGCTTCAGGTCATCATCCAAATCGATGAAGCCGGAGCCCTTCATCATGAAGGCGTTCAGCTCTTTGACGGTAGCGTAAGCATTTCTGGCCTGGCTGTCACGCTCGGTCTGAGAATCGATAACGCTGTCCAGAGTTTCGGGCAGCAGGATCAGGGAGCGGACGATGAGGCTAGTGTTGGGATACTTTTCCTTCACATAATCACGAATGAACATGCTCAGGGGCAGAATGATACCGGAACCGGTACCACCGGAAGCGGTGGAGGCGATGACCACACGCATAGCCTGCTTCATCTCTCTACCGGTCTTGCGGAACAGGTCGTCGATGGCATCGTACAGAGGACGGATCCGACCGGTCTTAATGGTGGAGTTCAGCGCCAGACGGGAGATCGCACGAACCTGACCGGCACCTTCGGAAACGGTCTTATCGTACATAACAGCGTTCTTGGGGAACCACTTTTTCCGGGCTTCCTCATCGTAGTCCAGGTAGCTGCCCACGGTCTGGGTGTTGGAGGTCTGGACCCAGTAAATCTTGGACTTGCCGTTGGAAATGTCGGACAAATCGTTGACGTTGGTGTCCAGGCACAGGAAATTGATGTTTTCCTTTTCAGCAGGACGGCACAGGTCAGCGACCTTCTTGACGATCTTGCAGCCGGTGCCGCCGACGCCAACAAATAAGGTAGGTGCTACAACTTCATTGGGCTTCAAAGTTTCTTTTTTAGTTTCCATGATCTGATCTCCTCCGTATTATTTCTTTTTCTTAAAGTCTAATTTCATACTAACAGAAAAGGACCTGGGGATGCCGGCCTTGGTAATCGTGCCGGAATAACGGATTGGCATTCCGTGCTTCACCAAATATGGCTTATCGGTTTTTTGCGTCCGAACCAGCTTGCCGTTATCCTCGTTGAGTATATATTTGACGCTACCAATGGAGACATCATAAATGGTACCGCTGCCGAGCTTCTTGACGCTGTCGCTCTTTACCTCGGCGCTTCTGCGGATTTGCTTTTTCTTCAAATAGCTTTCCTTGCCGGGGCGCACATCCATGGTGATGACGGTCTTGGCACCACCGTACTGGTTGTAGATCGTCAGCTGACCACCCGAAATCTTGGCATCAAAGCTGGCGCCCTTGTTGACATTTTCGCCATCGAAAATCATGGAGCATTCCTTTTTGTTCACATGGCAGTGCTTAGGCAGAACCCGGATATGCAGAATAAGCAAAATCAGAAGAATCAGCAAAAGCAGCGCCAGCAGGCACGCTACCACCTTAACCCACAAAGGCAGTGTGCTCAGGGTTACCGCACCCTCTGCATCAGTCTGGGTAACTCTGCCGATGTGGTCGGTATAGTAGCCGGTGACTTTGATGTTGTAATCACCTTGTTCAATACCGTCGGTGTTTTTCAGTTTGATCGTGTAGGCCGACTCATCAGGCAGCGGTGTCAGGGTGTAGTTGATTCCGCCGCAATCCACCTTCAACTCCACTGCCGCAAATTCCTCAGCCGGCAGCGGTGCGCCATTGAGCTGGAGGTTGACCCGGAACGCAGGGGTTTCTTCCAGCTTGGAAATCACGATGTAATCCTCTGAAATCACCAGATCCATTTTCAGGGGAGAAAAATCGTCTTTAATATTGTAGGTCAGCGATGTCTGCGTTGCTGCCGGATCACTGCCCTCCGCCTGATAAGTAGCAAATAAAGGCACGGTGCATTCGCCGCATTTTGTATCCTGCGGCGCCTCAGGATTCTTATAGAGCAGATGCAGCTTGTAGTGATCCTCGGCAAATTCCTTCCGGATCTCCACATTGCTCACATCCGGATTCCATTCCAGTGTCACGCTTTCCAGCGCCGCACCGGTAAGCTGTGTACCCTGATAGTAGATCTTTGCGATGTAGGGCGCACCCTCTTCCAGATCCTGCAAAGAGTACTCACCATCTCCGCCGGTGATCTCCAATACCAGATCGCCTGCGGGCCGCGCCGCCACCTTGATACCGCCTTCCGGCCAACCGAAATCGGTGGAATCCTTGGTGATGGTATAACCGCTGAGGTAGGTGACTGTCAACTGTGCGTCGAAGCTGTCCCCCATTTTCAAACTCACCGGCACTTCGCCGCTGAGGCTATCGCTGGTGATGGGATACTGTTCACCATTGATGGAGTAGTAACCCTGATACTTGGTTTTGCCCAGCAAGTCCGAGTTGCTAAGCTTGCCGGTCTTGGCATCCTTCATGCCGAAACTGACCTTGTACTCACCCTCGTATAACATTTGGGGATCCACATTGTTGCCGGCAGCATCGGTAAACACGAAATCAAGATCCGCATTGGGCTCATAATAGACCTCGGTACTGGTAGCGGTACCGGCGTAAGAAAGGGTATATGTGCCAGCTGCGCAGTCAGTATAAGTAACCATCATACCCTGCAGGGACGTATCCGGATTATTAACTTTGTAAGCGGTACAGCCGCCGGTGGAATACTTGGTCTGCTGCTTGCCGACCTCATTACCTACCAGCTTGCCGCTGCCATCCACCAGCTTCAGGTCTGCGATGTTCTCGCCCTGAACAAACACGATCAGCTTGCTCATGGACACATCGAACTCCACACTGTTACCGGAGATACGGCTCTTGGGCAGGGTGTCTCTGCCGAAGATGCGATTGCACATATCTGTCAATGCAGACAAAACCTCCGTGCTGTTCTTCGCATGCTTCTTGGTAAACACGTCCGACTGAGGGGTATCGGGGATGATCGCAATGGGATCAATACCCAGATACATCATTTTCACGTCCTTGCTGGCCGTCTTGAAATATGCGTCCAGCTGTCCTTTGGACTTGCCGCCCAGAGGCTTTTTATCCCGGTAGAATTCCTCACCGTCGGACAGAACGATCACATATTTTTCATCTGCCTTAGCAGCCTTTGCGCCGGCGATCGCCCGATCAATACTTTCGATATGGGTGTCGCCCGCCTTGGGCGTGACAATATCCCGGATCTGCTTTGCCTGATCAGCCTTGGTGATCTTCAGGGGGGCATCCATGCTGTATTCCTTGTCCCCGATATTGATTGGGTTCATGGGATAGATCTGCAGGATATCGCCCTCGTTAAGCATCGAGGCAAAGACCTCCGTCGCATAGGTAGCGCGACACCAGGACTGCTTTCCCCCGGTATACATGGAACCGGAGTTGTCAAAGACGATGGAGATCGCTCTGGTAACATTGTCCTTTTTCGCTGCCTGTGCCGGCGGAACGCCGATCAGCACGCAGGACAGCAGCAGACACACCACCAGAACCATGCTCATACATTTTTTCACAAAATCCTCTCCCTTTGCTTATTCTTTCACAAATTCCTGACCGTCGATGAAGATAGATTTTCCTTTTTTCTCAAAGCTCTTCACCATATCGTACTTCAGACCCAGCAGGCTGTAAGTAATGGTAATTTCGCCATCCTCAATTACATATTCGCCTTCCACATCGATGCCGAAGGCAGTAACTTCTACCTTATCATCATCCTTAAAGGTAAAACTCTGCTTGATCAGGCCGTCCTTTGCCGTGTAGGTGCCTTTTAGCTTTGTTTTGCAGCCAGTTAGCGACAATAGCATCATCACCACCAACGTAAACGCGATAACGCGTCTAATCATTGTCTTTACCATAAAAACCATCCAACCTCATTTCTGCGTAATGCATGAATTGCGCCGACAAAAGGGTATAAGTCGACTGGTATATTATACCACGTTCCCCGTATATTACAAGACAGTTTCCGACAAAATGCGGTATTTTGTACGAATACAACGAATATTCCCTCTTGTTTTTAGGCAACATTACCCCACTTCCTTTTCCCATTTTGGAAACCGGCATTTACACTTTTTATTTCATGTGCTATAATACGCTAAAAAAGGAGGTGTGCTTATGGAAAAACAGCCTATTTGCATTGGTTTGCTTGCTCATGTGGATGCAGGCAAGACCACGTTGTCCGAGGCGTTGCTGTACACCTCCGGCGCACGGCGGAATTTGGGTCGGGTTGACCACGGCGATGCGTTTTTGGACACCCATACACTGGAGCGCCAGCGGGGCATCACCATTTTTTCCAAGCAGGCCACCTTGGAAACGCCCCGGCTGGACATGACCATTGTGGACACCCCCGGTCATGTGGATTTTTCCGCAGAGGCGGAGCGGGTGATGCCGATTTTGGACTGCGCGGTGCTGGTCATCAGCGGCACAGACGGTCTGCAGGCCCACACCATGACCCTTTGGCGGCTGCTGGAAGCCTACCATGTGCCTACTTTTCTGTTTATCAACAAAATGGACTTGCCCGGTTTGGAAAAGTCCAAGCTTTTGGAACAAATTCAGCAACAGCTATCCAAAAATTGCATTGACTTTACCGCAAATGCAGAAGAAATTCAGGAAAACGCCGCACTATGTGACGAAGCGCTTTTGGAAAGCTTTCTCGCCGGCAGCACCGTCACAGATGGCAACATCCGTGGGCTGATCCGGGAGCGGAAGCTCTTCCCCTGCTGTTTTGGCTCCGGACTCAAGCTGACGGGGATCGACACCCTCCTGCAAATTCTGGACACCTATGCTCGCACACCACCTCATCCTGAGAATTTCGGCGCACGGGTGTACAAAATCTCCCGTGATCCCCAAGGGGCACGGCTCACATGGCTGAAGATCACCGGCGGTGATCTGAAAGTGCGCACCCTGCTGGGCGAGGAAAAGATTCAGCAGATCCGCCGGTATTCCGGGGAAAAATTCACCCTTTTGGAGCAGGCGGAAGCCGGTACTCTCTGCGCTGTCACCGGTTTGGCAAAAAGCTACATCGGTCAGGGCTTTGGCACCGAGCCTGCGGGGTCACCGCCGGTTCTGCAAAGTGTCATGACCTACCGGGTATCCTCTTCGATGGATCCCGGCAAGCTCCTGCCTATGCTCCGCCAGTTGGAAGAGGAAGATCCCCAGCTTCACATCCTTTGGGATGACCGGCTGAAGCAGATCCATGTGCAGATCATGGGTCGGGTACAGTTGGAAATTCTGCGGAGTCTGGTTTTCCAGAGGTTCGGCATGGAGATCTCTCTGGAAGAGCCCCGGATTTTCTATAAGGAAACCATTGAAAATACCGTAGAGGGTGTGGGACATTTCGAGCCCCTGCGCCATTACGCCGAGGCACATATCCTTCTGGAGCCCCTCCCCCAGGGGAGCGGTTTGGTTTTCGACACCACCTGCCCTACAGATGTGCTGGAGTGGGCCTACCAAAGCCTGATCTTGTCCCACATGTCGGAGAAAATCCATCGGGGTGTACTCATCGGCGCACCCATCACGGACATCAAAATGACCCTGCTCATCGGCAAGGCCCACCTGAAGCACACCGAGGGCGGTGACTTCCGGCAGGCCACCTACCGGGCCATTCGTCAGGGTCTGATGCAGGCGAAAAGCGTCCTTTTGGAGCCTTGGTACGACTTTATTCTCACTCTCCCCACCGAATCCGTGGGCAGAGCCATCACCGACATCCGTGCCATGAGCGGTCGCTTCGATGCGCCGGAGGCTGTGGGATCCCTTTCCACCCTACGGGGATCGGTACCGGCTTCGGAATTGGGCGACTATGCCGATCAGCTTGCCGCCTACACCCAAGGCCGTGGACGGCTGCAAATTTCTCTGCGGGGCTATGAGCCTTGCCACAATCAGGATGCGGTGGTAGCCGATGCGGGCTACGATCCGGAAGCAGATCTGGAAAACACCCCGGATTCGGTATTCTGCGCCCATGGTGCCGGCTTCACGGTAAAGTGGCATCAAGTAAAGGACTATATGCACCTGGACAGCGGCCGCAAAGACACCCCGGAGCTGATCACCGCCAACCTTTATCCCGACGATAAGGCGCTGGAGGCCATTTTGAAACGGGAATTCGGTGACATCCAAACCACCCTTTACCGCCCGGTAAACCGCCCGGCTACGGAACAGCTCACCATCCGGCCGCCCCGACAGCAATACCTGATTGTGGACGGCTACAACATTATTTTTGCCTGGGATACTTTGGCGGAAACCGCTAAAACTGACTTAGACACCGCACGGCGGCAGCTTTGCGACATCCTCAGCAGCTATGCCGGGTTCAAGAAGTGCCAGATCGTGGTGGTTTTCGATGGCTACAAGCGCAAGGGCAGTCCCGGTGAAAAGACTGCCTACCATAATATTAAGGTGGTCTACACCGCCGAGGGAGAATCCGCCGACCGCTACATCGAAGAACTGGCTGCCCAAATCGGCAACAACTATGCCGTAAAAGTTGCCACCTCCGATGCGTTGGTGCAGCTTTCCAGCCTGCGAAGTGGCGTGCTGCGTCTGTCCGCCCGGGAACTGGAGTTGGAAGTGGATGCTGCACAAGCGGAAATGAAGCAATATTATGGCCGTTTACAGTAATTTTACTTGCATTTTGACCTATAACCGTTATAATAGAGCCATATTGAAATTCCGAGGAGGAAAAATATGAAAAGACTCATCGCAATGTTGCTTGTTTTGGCAGCGGTGCTTTCTCTGGCTGCTTGTGCCGGTAATAAAAATACCGACACCACCCCCACCACAGCACCCACCACCGCTCCCAGCGACAACAAGCAAAATATCATCATCGACTCCGATGACCCTCTGTACACCAAGAAGTCCTACTCCATCAGCAACGATATTGTTCTGGCTTCCCGGGATGTAATCGCCGCCACCACCGGCGACGTGAATCTGACCATGGGTCAGCTTCAAGTATTCTACTGGATGTGCGTTCAGGAGTTTTTGCGGAACTATAGCTACTACCTGAGCTACTTTGGTCTGGACTACACCAAACCTTTGGATGAGCAGATGTGTGCCGAAATTGACGGCACCTGGCAGCACTACTTCCTCAACGATGCCCTGAATCAGTGGCACAACTATCAGGCAATGGCTTTAGCAGCGAAAAAGGAAGGCGTGGAGATGAATGCCAAGCTGAAAAAGGAATTGCAGGATCTGCGTACCAACATGGAAGAGGAAGCCAAGGCGGATAAGTTTGAATCTGTGGATGCCATGCTGCAGACAGAGCTTTGCCCCGGCATCACCTACGATGACTATGTTGCCTATCTGACTGTGAATTACATGGGCTACAGCTATTTCCAGACCAAGCTGGAGGCTAAGGAAGTTTCCGATCAGGAGATCGAGGACTACTTCAACGAACACAAGGCCGATCTGGAAAAGGATAATATCACCAAGGACAGCGGCAAGGTGGTAGACGTGCGCCACATTCTGTTGGTTCCCAAGGGCGGCACCAAGGACGATGCAGGCAAGACCACCTATTCCGAAGCAGAGTGGGCGGCATGCTTGGCTGAGGCAGAGAAGCTTCTGCAGGAGTGGAAAGACGGCAAGGCAGACGAGGACAGCTTCGCTAAGCTGGCCGAAAAGCACACCGAGGATCCCGGCTCCAAAACCACCGGCGGTCTGTATGAAAATGTCTACAAGGGACAGATGGTCAAGCCCTTTGAGGAGTGGTGCTTCGATGAAAGCCGGGAAACCGGCAACACCGGCATTGTTAAGACCGACTACGGTTACCACATCATGTACTATGTGGATGAAGAACCCCAGTGGGTCTACCACTGCCGTGATGAGATCCTCAACCAGTGGGCCCAGAAGTTTGTGGCAGAAACCGCCGGTCAATACCTGATGACCGTTAATTACGAGGACATCGTTCTGAGCGTTGTGGATATGGCGCCCAAGAGCAACAGCTCCACAACAAATTAATTCCAACACATATGGGCATAACAACACCCCCTGATGCGATATCAGGGGGTGTTTCTTGTATTATTCGTTGATGTTCAGAGCAATGTGAACGGTGTCCAGCTGAATCTGTTCCACGGGGGAAGGAGCGTCCATCATCAGGTCCTGAGCGGACTTGTTCATGGGGAAGGTAATGACCTCACGGATGTTCTCCTCACCGGTGAGCAGCATGATCAGGCGGTCAACACCGGGTGCGGCACCGGCATGGGGAGGTGCGCCGTAGGTGAAGGCGTTGTACATGGCGGGGAACTTAGCCTTAACGTCCTCTTCGACCAGACCCACCATCTCGAAAGCCTTGACCATAATCTCGGGATCGTGGTTACGGACAGCGCCGGAGGCGGATTCATAGCCGTTAACCACCAGGTCGTACTGATCAGCGTTGATTGCCAGCAGCTTTTCCATGTCGCCTTCAGCATCCAGCAGGGTCTGCATACCGCCCTGGGGCATGGAGAAGGGGTTGTGGCAGAATTCCAGAGTGCCGGACTCCTCGCCCAGTTCGTACATGGGGAAGTCCACGATCCAGCAGATGGCGTACTGCTCCTCGTCGAAGTGGCCGGGAACACGCTTACCCAGCAGGGTGCGGACAACGCCGGCAGTCTTCTGAGCGGCAGACTTCTTGCCTGCTGCCATGCACACGAAGCTGCCGGGCTTCAGACCCAGAGCCTCCACAAATGCGCCCTTGCACTCGAGCAGGAACTTGGAAATACCGCCGGTAAGCTCACCGTTTTCGTCCACCTTCACCCAGCAAACCTTGTTGCCGGTCTGGACTTCCACGTCCACCAACAGCTTGTCGATCCACTTACGGGCCTGGGTGAAATCATGCACCACAACAGCCTTGACGGTGTTGCCCTCGAAGGGGCCGAAGCCGCAGCCCTGCACAGCGGCGGTGACATCCTGCACTTCCAGGTCGATACGCAGGTCGGGCTTGTCGGAACCGTAGCGCTCCATGGCCTCGTTGAAGGGAATGTGACGGAAGGGAGCGGCGCTAACACGCTCGTACTTGCCGAACTTCTTGAACACGGGAACCAGCACATCTTCCAGAGTGGACAGCACGTCCTCCTGGGTAGCGAAGGCCATTTCCATATCCATCTGGTAGAACTCACCGGGGGTACGGTCGGCACGGGCATCCTCATCACGGAAGCAGGGAGCGATCTGGAAGTAACGGTCGAAGCCGGAGGTCATCAGCAGCTGCTTGAACTGCTGGGGAGCCTGAGGCAGTGCATAGAACTTGCCGGGGTGATTCCGGGCAGGCACAAGGTAGTCACGGGCACCCTCAGGGCTGGATGCGGTAAGGATGGGAGTGGTGATCTCCAGGAAGCCCTTCTCGGTCATCAGGCGGCGCAGCTCCGCAACCACCTGGCAACGCAGGATGATGTTGCTCTTGACGGCGGGGTTACGCAGGTCCAGATAACGGTACTTCAGACGGGTGTTCTCGTCAGCATCCCGGGACTTGTTGATCTCAAAGGGCAGCTGATTGTGGCGGCACTTGCCCAGGATCTCAATTTTCTGGGGAACCACCTCGATCTCGCCGGTGGGGATCTTGTTATTCTTGCTCTCACGCTCCCGGACGATACCGGTGACGGAGATGGTAGATTCCTTGTTGATGGGCTTGATGATACGCATCATCTCTTCGTTTTCGATGACGACCTGGGTGGTGCCGTAGTAGTCACGGAGCACGCAGAAGGCAAAGTTAGCGCCCACTTCACGGACGTTTTCCAGCCAGCCGACGATGGTAACATTTTCACCTGCATTGGCCAGCCGCAGCTCGCCGCAGTTATGAGTTCTGGATTGGAGCATAGAGTTTTCCTCGCAATTCTTTAATTTCTTCCACACATTATCGCACAAGTTGCAGAAGATGTCAACATTTTGTAAGGAAGATAAATGATTGTTTCGTTGGTATCGTCCACAGCAAAGCGTGTTTTGCTTCAATCAAAAAATGTGCCAGTGTCGGTTTCCCGACACTGGCACATTTTTAGGTATTACTGAATGATCCAAGGAGGAAGCTCGTCCTCATCTAGGATCTCGCTGTCACGGATAAGATCTGGGTTACCCAGCTTGACGATTTCGATTTCCGGGACCCATTCTAACTTTTCCATAATCAAACCTCCTCAAAGTATTTGTTGGCTGCCTGGTTGTACAAGAACAGTGCTGCGACCAGATCCTTCAGTTCCTGATCGTTGGAGTTCTTGGAAACGCCCTGACAGTAAGACATGGGATTAAATACAATATCTGCGGATTCCACGCCATCGTTGATGGTGATGATGATATCCTCGTCCAGATCAGCCGCTGCGATGCCGACGACATCCACATAGTACTGACCGCTGCGCTGACCGACCTCCAGCTCCACGCCGTTGCAGGTGGCAGTGACAGGGCCGGTGAAGAAGAAGCGCAGAGTGGTCTCAGACTTGAGGATCAGGGATGTTGCGTACAGCTTGGACAGCTGGGTACCCTGACCGGCCTGAGCCTTAAAGCCGTCAATGACCACCTCGTCGTAGTTGGGAGTTTCCAGACCGGCGTTGGCCAGGTTATCGGTGTTGTAATCGAAGTACTCCTGAGAAGCGGCACCGTAGCCCAGCATCTTGCGGACAAGATCCTTCAGGGCCTCGTCGGTAGAGTTCTTCAGAACATGATCGCAGTAGGCCTTAACGCTGTAGGTGTACACTCTGGTGGAGCCGCCTTCGTAGAAGCACTGAGCCAGCACGTCGTCGGTCATTTCCTTGGCATTGACAGCGCAGGTGAACAGATACAGGATCTCATCTCCCACCTGGGTGGGGATGCCGGCGCTGATGGGAACATTGATGATCTCGCCGTCAACCAGAGTAAACTGCATGAACGCAGTAGGATCATTGATGACTGCATCGGACAGGAGCATGTAGTAGTTGATACCGATGTTGCCCTCCAGACTCATGGTGGTCATCACCAGCTTTGCAGGCTGCATCAGGCAGTTGCAAGTATCGCAACGACCGTTCTTGTTCGCATCAACGTGGCTTCCACTAGGCTCGCCCTCAGTAACGCCACAGAGTTCACAGGTCATGGGATCGGTGCAGGTGGCATCCAGCCAGCTATGTGTGCAAGCAGCCTTAATGACCACATCGCCGCCGGTGATGGAGGAGGCATTGTCAGCAACAGAAAGCTGCTTACCGCCCTGCCAGTAGGCAGCGCCCTCGCCCAGAATGGCGTTCAGGGTTGTTCCACCAACCTTAAAACCGCCGGGGAAGGTAGCGCCTACGCCGTTCTCACCCAGGATCAGGGCGTTGGCTACATCGCCGTAGATATCATATGTTTTGCCGCTAATGGTGCCACCGCTGATGATCAAGGTACTGTTTTTATCGATAGACAAGCCGTACTCGCCAATAATGGTGCCGCTGATGAGCTCCACAGTGCTGCCATGAGCATCCACGCTGTAATAGCCACTGATGGTACCGCCGTTGATGGTCAAGGTGCTCCCCCATGCTTCAATGCCAATTTCAGTACCGGTGATCTTACCGCCCTCGCCGGAATCGATAATGGTGATATCAGCACCGTTTCTCAGCACCAAAGCGCCCCAGAAATCATCCAGGGAGCTCAGCTCAAAACCGTTCAGATCAAAGGTACACACGCTGCGGTGGATTTCCTGATAGCTGTCACCCAGATCGATGTCCTGCAGCAGCTTGACCACGGTGGTCTTGCTGGTGGAGAATTGGACTTCCTGGATGGCGCTGTCCAAATCGTCAAAATACTTGGCAACGCCGTCCATGGTGACGGAAACCGCAGGAAGCGCACCGCAGATGCACACGCCGTTTTCATAGACGTGTTCTACGACGAAGGAATCGCAGGTGCAGCTCTCAGTATGTGTGCCATCTCCATTATCCTGATAGCTCCAATTATGCACATGAGCCAGCTCGCCGCAGATACACTGACCATTTACAAAGATGTGCGCCTCGGTAGCAGACAGTCCGCAGCAGGTGTAAGTATAGGTATGATCGTCGCCGTTATTGATATAGGTCTTATCGCCGGGATGCTTACAAGCAGCCTTAATGACCACATCGCCGCCGGTGATTTCCTCAGTGCCATCCACAAGAAGGATCATCTTGCCGTCCTGCCAGTAGGCAGCGCCCTCACCCAGAATATCGTTCAGGTACACTCCGAATACCTGAATAGCGCCGGGGAAGGTAGCGCCAACGCCATCCTCGCCCACGGTCAGGATAATGGTCGAATATTCAGTGCCGTAGATATCATAGTATTCGCTGCTGATGGTGCCGCCGCTGATGGTCACGGTACTGTCGTAGCCCAACACGCCGTAATCTTCGCCAATGATGGTACCGCCGCTGACGGTCACAGTGCAGTTAGATGCACTCACGCCGCAATCTTGGCCGCTGATGGTGCCACCGCTGATCTCCACGGTGCTGTCGTAGGTATCCACGCCGTAATTTTGGCCGGTGATGGCGCCGCCGCTAATGGTCAAAGCGCCGTAAGAGGCATACAGGCCGCTTTTGCCGCTGATGGTGCCACCGCTGATGGTCAAGGTGCTGCCGTAGGTACCCACGCCGTAATTTTGGCCGCTGATGGTGCCACCGATGATGGTCACAAAGCCGCCATCGGCACACACGCCGTGACGTTGGCCGCTGATGGTGCCGCCGATGATGGTCACAGTACTGTCATATGCTTCAATGCCATAACCGGCACCGGTAATCTTACCGCCCTCGCCGGAATCGGTAATGGTGATATCAGCACCGAAAGCCGGTGCCAAAACGCCCCAACTGGATTTCGAGGAGCTCACCTCAAAACCGTTCAGATCAAAGGTTAACACGCCGCCGTTGATATACAGATAGCCGTCACCCAGATCGATGTCCTTGAGAATGGTGACCACAGCCTGATCGGCGGCAGTACAATTCTTCACAGCCTGAATGGCCTCATTCAGGGTCGCATATGCGCCGGTGATGACACCGTTCTTGCTGACAGAAGCCACTGCATCGGGAGAAACCGCACCGCAAACGCAAATCAGGTTGCTGTAGCTGTGCGCCTCGGTGAAAGTGTTGTTACAATCGGCGCAGGTAAAGGTATGATCGTCGCCGTTGTTGGTATAGGTCGTATCACCGGGATGCGTGCACACAGCCTTAATGACCACATCGCCGCCGGTGATTTCTTTAGCATTGTCAGCAACAGAAAGCTGCTTGCCGTTCTGCCAGTAGGCAGCGCCCTCACCCAGAATGGCGTTCAGGGTAGCGCCCGTCACAGTGATGCCGCCGGGGAAGGTAGCACCCACGCCGTTCTCACCCACGGTCAGGGTAACTCTGGAACCAGAGGTGCCGATATCATCGTCTCCACCGCTGATGGTGCCGCCGCTGATGGTCACAGTGCTGCTGCTAGATGCATACACGCCGAAATTGTTGCCGCTGATGGTGCTGCCGCTGATGGTCACAGTGCTGTTGTAGGCATACACGCCGTTATCGCCGCCGCTGATGGTGCCGCTCAAAATCGTCAAGGAGCTGTTAGAGACTTCAATGCCATTGCCGGCACCGGTGATCTTACCGCCCTCGCGGGAATCGGTAATGGTGATATCGGTACCGGAATTCACCATCAAAACAGTATAGAATGGACGCGAGGAGCTCACCTCAAAACCGTTCAGGTCAAAGGTAAACACGCCGCCGTAGATTTCCTGACAGCCGTCACCCAGATCGATGTCCTTGAGAATGGTGACCACAGCCTGATCGGCGGCGGTGCAATTCATCACTGCCTGATAGGCATCATTCAGGGTCGCATATGCACCGGTGATGACACCGTTCTTGCTGACAGAAGCCACTGCATCGGGAGAAACCGCACCGCAAACGCAAATCAGGTTGCTGTAGCTGTGCGCCTCGGTGAAAGTGTTGTTACAATCGGCGCAGGTCCAGCTATGATCATCGCCGTTATTGGTGTAGGTCTTATCGCCGGTGTGCGTGCACACAGCCTTAATGACCACATCGCCGCCGGTGATTTCCGTAGCATCGTCGGCAACAGAAAGCTGCTTGCCGTTCTGCCAGTAGGCAGCGCCCTCGCCCAGAATGTCGTTCAGGTTGACGCCTTCCACGGTGATACCGCTGGGGAAGGTAGCGCCAACGCCATCCTCGCCCGTGGTCAGGATAATGGTCGAATATTCAATGCCGTAGATATCATAGTATTCGCCACTAATGGTGCCGCCGCTGATGGTCACGGTACTTTCAAAGCCAAACACGCCGTAAGAGTCGCTACTGATGGTGCCGCCGCTGATGGTCACGGTACTGTCGTAGCTCAACACTCCGCAATCGTCGCCAATGAGGGTACCGCCGCTGATGGTCACAAAGCTGTTGGTGGCATACACGCCGTGATATTGGCCGCCAGTGATGGTGCCGCCGATGATGGTCACAGTACTGTCATATGCTTCAATACCATAACTGGCACCGGTGATCTTGCCGCCCTCGCCGGAATCGGTAATGGTGATATCGGCACCGAAATCCGGTGCCAAAACGCCCCAACCAGAATTCGAGGAGCTCACCTCAAAACCGTTCAGATCAAAGGTAAACACACCGCCATTAATTTCCTGATAAGCATCACCCAGATTGATGTCCTGCAGCAGCTTGACCACGGTGGTCTTGCTGGTGGAGAATTGGGCTTCCAGGATGGCGTTGTCCAGATTGGTATAATAAGTGGTAACGCCGTCCATGGTAACGGATACCGCAGGCAGTGCGCCGCAGATGCACTGACCATTTACAAAAGTGTGCGCCTCGGTAACGGACGCTCCGCAGCAGGTGTAAGTATAGGTGTGATCGTCGCCGTTATTGGTGTAGGTCTTATCGACGGTGTGCTGACAAGCCGCCTTAATGACCACATCGCCGCCGATGATTTCCTGAGGACCATCCGCAAGAAGGATCATCTTGCCGTCCTGCCAGTAGGCAGCGCCCTCACCCAGAATTTCGTTCAGGGTAGCGCCCCTCACAGTGATATCGCCGGGGAAGGTAGCACCAACGCCATCCTCGCCCGTGGTCAGGATAATGGTCGAATATCCAGTGCCGGAGATATCATAGTTTTCGCCGCTAATGGTGCCGCCGCTTATGATCACGGTACTGTCGTAGCTAAACACTCCGCAATCGTCGCCAATGATGGTACCGCCGCTGATGGTCACAGTACTACCATATGCTTCAATACCATAACCGGCACCGGTGATCTTACCACCCTTGCCGGAATCGGTAATGGTGATATCGGCACCGGCATTCAGTGCCAAAACGCCCCAACCAGAATTCGAGGAGCTCATCTCAAAACCGTTCAGGTCAAAGGTAAACCTGCCGCCGGTGATAAACAGATAGTCGTCACCCAGATCGATGTCCTTGAGAATGGTGACCACAGCCTGATCGGCGGTAGTACAATTCATCACAGCCTTAATGGCCCCATTCAGGGTCGCATATGCGCCGGTGATGACACCGTTCTTGCTGACGGAAGCCACTGCATCGGGAGAAACTGCACCGCAGACGCACCGCAGAGTAGTTTTGTCATAGCTATGACTCTCGAAGATGGTATTGTTACAGTCGGAGCAATCAAAACTATGGTTTTCGCCATTGTTGATATAAATCTTGTCAACAGTGTGCTTGCACGCTGCCTTGATGACCACATCACCGCCGGTGATTTCCGTAGCGCCTTCAGCAGGAATGATCATGGTGCTTCCCTGCCAGTAGGCAGCGCCCTCGCCCAGGATTTCTTTCAGGGTGGTGCCGTAGACAGCGATGCCGCCGGGGAAGGTAGCACCCTCGCCGTTCTCGCCCAAGGTCAGCTTCAAAGTAGAATTTTCGCAGTAAATATCCGTCTTGGAGCAGTGAATCTCGCCGCCGCTAATGGTCGCTGTGCTGCGGGATATAACATTGACAGCACGACGGTCACAATTAATGATGGCGTCGCCTGTGATGGTTAAGGTACTAGCCTCGACAAATACAGCATGGACGGAGCCGGAAACGCTACCGCCAGCTATGGTCACTTGGCTTTTACCGATTATCTGCACGCCTCTGGAAGTATTGTCGTCACCGATGGTGCCGCCGTTGATGGTCACATTGGATCCACTGTAAGCTGATACACCACAGTAGCTAGCGAAAAAGCTACCGCCGTTAATGGTCAAAAATGCGCTATCGGCTAGATCGATCGCAATGCGTGCGCTGGTAATCTTACCGGTATCCTTGCTATCCGTAATGGTCACATTTGTGCCACTGCCCAAGAAGTACAGCGCGCCGTATCTGGTGTTAGTAGTGCTGATCTCATAGCCATTCAGATCGATGGTGAACACACCGCTGTTGATTTCCTGATAGCCGTCCGCCAGGGAGACATCCTTCTGGATGGTCAACACAGCGTTATCGGCAGCGGTGCAATTCTGAACTGCCTGGAAAGCGCTGTTCAGATCGGTGTAGCTCGTGACGGTGACGCCAATGGTGACGGAAGCCACCACATCAGTATGGAAGTCACCGCAGATGCAAATCAGGTCGGTGTAACTATGGGATTCGGTAGCAATGGTATTACAACAGGATCGGGCGTAGGTATGGTCGCCACCCTGATTCACGTAGTTAACCTTGGTAAAGCTTTCATGCTTACATGCAGGCTTGACCACCACATCGCCGCCGGTGATTGCTCTATCATGCGCCCCCGGCTCGATCATGGTATCCCCCTGCCAGTAGGCATAGCCCTGGCCGATCATTCTGTTCAAGAAATTTCCACGGAACACTATGCCGCCAATGTATGTACCGCCGGTGATGGTAGCTGCACAATAGTCCATAAACTCGTATACGCCACCATCGAAGGTACCACCGGAAATGGTAACCTTCTTACAAGCTTGGGCAAGGAATACAGCAGCATTGTCAGATGTAATACTGCCGCCGGTAATATTCAAGGTGCATTCATCTACGGGATACACACCATACTCAGTACCATAAATACTGCCGCCGTTAATAGTACATTCGCCACCATATGAAAATACACATTTTTTATTACAGCGCAGGGTACCGCCGTTAATTGTCGTTTTACTTTCATAAACGTTCAGACAATAATTGTAGGTACCGATAAGTGTACCGCCATTGATCGTCACTTCTCCCTCAGTGCAATCTACCGCGATAGACGCCTCTAAGGTTCCGTCATTGAAGATCAGTGAGCCGCCCCACAAAAGACTAATGCCTCTATCCTCGGAGATGAAATTACCACCGTTAATAACCAGAGTGCCCGAATGTTGCAAAGTAACAATATCGTTACCGCTGATTATCGTGCCGCCGGTGCCGGAATCATCAATGGTAACATGCACACCATCGCCCTCTATTCTCATGATACCGTAACTATTGTTGAAATAATGGCCGACGTTGTCAGTCACGGTACATCCATTCAGATCGATGGTAAATACACCGCTGGTAACCTCGGGATCTGTATCTCCCAAATCGATATTCTTCAAAACTGCAACTACCGCATTGTCTGCAGCAGTACAAGTCTGAACAGCATGAATCGCATCTTCCCAAGTGTAATAGGATGCTTCGACTTTACCATTTATAATGAGGGAAGCAGCCGCATCGGTGTTGTGGCCACCGCATAAGGAGCAAATGTTATTGCGACCATAGGTATGTACCACAGCATTAGAGTTGCTGTAAACCACCGTCTTATTGTCACAGCGCTTCACCTGGTACACAGTGCCGCCGGTGAAGCCGGGCGGGTTGGAACCAATGTTCTGCTTCCAGACGCCGTCGGAGGATTGGCCGTTAAGCATCCATGCAGCCTCGCCGGAGATGATCTGGTTGGCGGTCAGGGTTGCACAATTCATTACGTAGCTGCTGCCGCCGTTCTGAGAACCCACAGGGTTCTTGTCAGCATAGCAGTTGGTCACAGTGCCGATCTTGCCGCCGCCGTCGTCCTTGGTATCGCCAACGATGGCAGCACAGCGGGCATGACCGGTAACCTCGCAGTTGTAGGCAAAGCAGCTGTCGATGGTACCGCCGTAGTTGCAACCGGCAACGGCGCCGGCAATACGGGTATCGGTGAGAACCTTGGAATTGATGACATAGCAATTCTCAATTCTGCCGCCGGTGACCAGCTGGCCCACAATGCCGCCGGCACGGCAATCCGCAGTGCCCACATTGAAGGTATAGCCGTCAATGCCCAGATTCTTCACGGTGCCGGACACCGTGCCGAACAGGCCGTAGGACTTGACATTGCCGCTGGCACCGCTGCTGCCGTCACCTGCTCCACCGTTGACGGTGAAGTTCTTGATCACATGCCCCGCACCATCGAAGGTGCCGGTATAGCCCTTATCTGTGACAGACGCACCCTTCTCGTGGTAAGAAGCGGTGGAAGCCATGGGCGTCCACACATAGCCGTTCATGTTAATGTCATCGGTCAGCACAGCGTTGGCATTCTTGTTGCCGGCGTTGACGTGATTCATGAACCAGATAAGCTGGCTCATCCTGCTGATCTGGTAAACACCGTTGACGATGGGAGGCTCGGTCAGTGAGCCATAGCACAGATCGCAGAACGTGCCATCATCGCTGATGTGACGAGTCTCCCATACGGCATACAGGGTGGTATTGGTCTTAAACTCAATGCCGCTCTGACCTGCTGTATACTGGGCAGAGGTTGCATTCTTGTCGGTAGACCAGCCCAGGAAATGCTGACATTTGTTGCTGTGGCTGGGCTCAGTGCTAGGTATGTCAAACAGTGCCTTAGCAGAACTTGAATACGATACATTCAAATTCACAGTAGAAGCAGCCGGTGCAACGGTTCCGCCGTTTGCATCGTAGGTTACCGTTACAGCACCGTTATAGTACGCTGCATAGGTTTTGGCTACAGAGCTGTCATTGTCGTTGAAATTTGCACTGGGTTTTCCTGCATTGGTAGAAGAACCATTCAATGCCCAATAGGCAAATTTAAGTGCATAGCCGTTTTTATCGATGCTCTGAGGAATAGAAGGCTCGTAGTAAACCACATCCTCGTGAGTCTTCAGCTTTGCCACATAATTAACGTGTGTAGGTGTACCGTTAGAGACGGCATAATAGAAGCTCATCTCGATTTCGCTTACACCCAAAGCAGAAAACGGGAATGCGTAAATATAAATGGTGGATCCACCAGCGCCGGAATTCAAATTCTGATAGGCTCCGGAAGTATTCTTGATATTATAAGAAAGGATATTAGGGGTATATTCAAGAGATACAATGGGAGATCCATAATTCTTATCTCTGGTGATGTAGGTGTAAATATAGGCACCGGAGGCATCTTCATTCAAATCCACCGCACCGTCACCGGTTCCGTTGCCCTCATTGCTACCGCCTACCAGATAGAAGGTGGTACCATCATAACTAATGCTGTTAGGAGGATTTTTACCCTCACGGAACAGCATGCCGGTAATAGCACGTTCCGAACTGTTGCTGGTCTTGTAGCCCATATAGATATAGGCACCACCAGCACCCTCGTTCAGATCCTTATCAATCAAAGTAAAGCCGTTGTTGGTAATCAAATTTTTGGCGTTAGATTGCTTTTTTGCATAAGCAACGCCAATGTCTGTAACGTAGTTAGGGGCTGAAGCCGCCTGCGCTTCCGTTACGGGAGTAATTGCCGGCAGAAAACCTAGCACCATGCAGATGCACAGCAACAAACTGAGTAGCCGGTTAACATAGCTCGTTCTCCTCATATTTTTTCCTCCTTCAGACGAAATACTCCGCCTAATTTTACTCATATATATTAACACATGTCACCCTCAAGCGCAATAGTTGCCGCAAAAAAAGCGAGGAATTCTTCAAAACATGATCGCAGCAGGCCTTAACGCTGTAGGTGTACACGCTGGTAGAGCCGCCTTCGTAGAAGCACTGAGCCAGCACGTCGTCGGTCATTCCCTTGGTGTTGACCTTGCAGGTGAACAGATACAGGATCTCATCGCCAATCTGAGTGGGAATACCGGAGTCGGTGAAGGGGTGCTTGATGATCATAGGCCAGAAGTCGGTTTCGCCGATGTCCAGCATGCGTAAAGCACGAGCGGTCGCTTTCACTTGCCGCAGGTCAGTTTCTTTTCGCATTAAATCTCCTTTCTTAGAAGTGGGGGGGAATAAAAAAGCACATGGAGTTAATTTTCCATGTGCTTGTGAGCCAAAATATCAAATTATAGGGTTCGAATGTTATCAGTCCCTGAAAAACGCAGTTTCACATCTGTCTGACTATATTGAAATTCGGTGCCTGTAAAAATAGAAAAAGCCTTGATTTCTCAAGGCTTTTTTCGGTAGATATCTGTATTGTTGTCCTTTTATGGTGCGAGTGGAGATAACGGATTTACTCAAATAACAATAATGGTTTGACCGGCACCGAACACACATTTTCAATAAAACTTACGAGGTGCCATTATGAAGAAAGTAAAAATCAAATTTGATGATCTAGAACGCCCCGGTCAAGCTGCTCTACGAAAAGCACAATGAACTGATCCGCGAAGGCCGCCGCACGGATGCCATTGACGAGCTGATCTTAAAGATCATTGATGCAAAGGGGTGCTGATTATGATGCTAGAACTAAAATAGCGCAAGCAGGCGGGTTTGGGATACACCAAAAATGTCTTTGTGTATATCCAAAGACGATGCTTGCTAAGCAAAAGCCGAACCGCTCTGTTGAGTGGTTCGGTTCTTGCCATATGTTTTCATGGCTGTCCAATACTATTTAAGCATTAGCTGACTGCCATTTTTACTATGAATCGCCGCATGGCAATTAGGGCACACGGGAATTAAATCTTTTATAGGATCCACCACATAGCTTTCGCCGATTTGATTCAGCGGAACGATATGATGCACCTCGATAATATCCTTAAATTCCGGGCCGTATGTCTTTTCAAAACTCATACCGCAAATTTTGCAGGTATAGCCGTGATAAGCAAGGCAGGCCGCCCGAGCCTGAGGGTTGCGTTCGTATTTGGTTGTGGTGATGGTTTCTTGTTCTCCTTCTGCCAACTTCCCCTGCAGTTTGGTTTCCAGTTCTTTTTCAAAGGCTGGTATCGTTTTGCTGATAAGCACATCAAAGGCATCAAAAATAGCATTGGGGTCAGTAGCGGTAATATCCCAGCTTTGCAATATATCACCGTCTACAACGCCCTTCACTGCGAATAGTTTTGCCATCACGGGATCTTTACGTTTGTATTTACAAACGCAATTTACAACGAAGGCATCCGGCCGATTCTCCGCCTCATACATCACCGCTTCTCCGGGAAACTTTTCTTCCCAAAAGGGTGTTGTAAAACGGATCACACGCTCCTGGCTGCACCAAGAATCTCGGAAAATCAAATGCTCCTGCCGGGCGCATTTGTCCATGATTACATTTGCGATCAGCTTTTGCTGAATCATTTGTTTCATTGGATCCATAGTACACCTCTTATAGTTTCAAAACAACACCATAGGGTTCTTTGACAGACAAATGACGCTCGTCACCAAATACTACCCACAGATTGCGGTAGGTCATCGGTTTTGGAATTTTGTGTTCACCGAAGCCATCTGTAAAATAGATCAGCAGCGCATCCCTGAAGTACTTATCATTATTGATATATTCGATAGCCGGTGTAAACAACGTACCACCCCGACCCGCCACTTTCTTTTGAATCTCTCCGGCGTTTTTTGCGCGATAAACACGTTGCACCTGGGCATCGCACTCAATAACTGTGATTTCATGCTTGCGCTTGGCAAGTATTGCGAAAATCTCGTTAAAGATTTGGGAAATCATATGGTCATCCACAGATCCCGATGTATCGATAGCAACCGCAATCTTCAGCACCTTGTCATCTACTCTACCGGACAGATCAAAGCGCTCCGGCTGGCGGCGGTTTAACCGCATGCGAGTCTTACGCTTGTTTGCGCTGATGGTGCCAATATACTTTTTGAGTATTGCCTGCCAGGAAAGCACGGGAGGTTTGTTAATCAATTCCACCTGGCTCATAAAGTGTGCTGGCATTAGGCCGCGACTTTCTTCGTTCATCATATCCACGGCAGAATTCACAAATTCCCGAACAACCGCCTGGGTATCTTCCGCATCGCTGCCCGCTTCCCAATTATGATCAGAAAGTTCGCCGCAGTTGGCAGCTGTCACAATGCCGCCTCGCTCTTCGCCCGGCTCAGCCGATGTACCGCTGCCTTCCTGCTCCGTTCCATCCTTTTGATTTTGCTGCTGCATCATGGAATTCTGCCCATTCTCGGGTGCCTCGTCTTTTTTCTTCTTCCCGACGATCAAATCGAAATAATAGGCATAGTTTTCCATGGGTGCAACATACTTTAAGTCGTACATTTTCTTTAATGCCTTTGAGGTGATCAACCCATCGGGCGCAGATAAAAAGCCTCGATTTTCTGCAACGATCTCGTGGTCGATGCGATCATTAACGGAGGCATCTGCCGCAAGATTAAACTCATAGAACCTCTGCTCATCTCCCGTAGGGTTGGCCTTGACCATCTCCGCCGGATGGTTCAGAACGATGTGATCGATCTCATGGCAGATTACATAGAGAATTTCTTTCAGCTTAAACTTGCAAAGGAGCAAGGGGTTAGACTCAAACACTGGAGGAAAGGTATTGAGCTTGATGCCTGCAATGCAATTTGCTGCGAAATTTACCGAAAACTGCATATTCATCAGGAAATACCCGTAGTAGCTATCCCGCTCAGAAATCAGGAATAGCTTGGCAAGCTCCATAAACTCTAAGAAATCAGAGCGCACTTCCTCCAGCAGCGGATCGACAGCATCCCCTGCCTCAATGGCACGGATATTCTCTTTGATGCGATATAGTAACTGGGTAATATCCGCTGTCATTTCATTTCGCTCCTTCTTCGTGTTGCTTGTTATTTGCTTTCTTCAATCAGCTTTCTTGTCTGGTCGGAAAGATCCAGCATCTCGATCAAATCGCTTTCGAATACATCAAAGAGTAGCTCGATCATGCTGTTGCCGTCATCGGTGTTGGTAGCTGCAATATTCTGGGCAAACAGCAACCGGGCAGAAGAATCCAGAGTGCGCACCAAAGCACTAAGCTGCTTCTTCACACGGGCAAAGCCATTTTTATCCAGCATCATAAATTCGATGTTTTCTTTCAGATGGGAAAGCATCAAATCGCAGGTCTGCACTTTTTTTGCGGCAGACAAGGTTTTGAGTGTGGCTTCTGTCTTGGAGAGGTTCTCATCGTCAGCAAAGATCTCTTCCGGCATCAGCGCCCGTGCCTGGGACACCATGCTTGCAAAGAACATAGTTGCCACAGAAGATCCCAGCTTGGCAGAAACCAGATTCTTCATATCCTTCTCCACGGTCTTGGGATCGTTTTCTTTATCCGTAAAGAAGCAGCGAAGCTGAGGCTCGGACTTGAGCAGTGTATCTACCATATCCCAACCACGGGGAGAAGGGGTAGGCTTTTCCTCATCGTTCAGGTCTTTATCCTGAGAAGAGAGGCACTTGGGGTTATCCTTAATGAACGTCAGAATACTGGGAGAAATACCGGAAGTCATACCGAATTTCAACCATTCCGGTGTACTGTCACCCACTTTGATCTTAATGAATCTGTCCAGCTGTGCCGGGTCCATCTCATTTGTGGCATAGACGCTGTTCTGCGTGCTGGGGTTCATTGCACCCACAAACAGCACCCACCAGGGGAACTGATAGCCGTTGACACTACGGGTCAGCAGAATGTTCATCAGTTCTTTGTAGACGGAATTCTCGGTACGGTTAATTTCATCGATGAAGATAATCACCGGATGAACCTTGCCGCCACGGATCGCATCAATTCGCTCCTGGGCAGATAAATCATTCATAGCATAGCGGTTTTCATCACCCACCAGGGCGGTATCCTCCGCCACCACACCGCCGGCCATTTCAAAAAGCCGCTTCTCCTCGTTTTGGATGCGCTCAATGGCATAGTAAGGCAGGAAACGGAATTTGGTCTGACCGTTTTCGTCTTTGTACTGGTAAGGCAGGCCGGTGATTTCGCCTTCCTTCAAGGTGCCGCCTTCCACAGTGATGCACACACCGCCCAGATCCTGGGCAATAGATTTGATCATGGCAGACTTACCAATACCGTGCTTACCGGACACCAGAGGGGTAATGGCCAGGTTCGGCTTGTCACAGACAATATTAGCAAGCAGCGCCCGCTTGATCAGGCGCTTGGCTTCATTGATGGAAATCATATCTTAACTCCCTTCAGGCGCAGAAATACATCCAGTTGCTTGGATCGATTTTCCTTTTTGCGCCATTCGTTTTTTCCGTGCTGCAACACGATGGTGTAATCCATTTGAGAAAAATGCTTCATAAAGAAGGCTTCGGAGAAATGCTGGTATCTGGCGACCTTGTCATGATCCAGTGCACCAAAATACTTTTCCAAAAAAGGCTCACCCAGTTGCTTGACGGAAAGAATCGCATTGAGTTCCCATTCTTTAAAGAAAGAGAAATGCTTTTCAATAAATGCAGCATCCACAAAATCCGCATCCTGAATGCGTTTTTTGAATTTCGTTTTGTAAGAGGAATCGTCACGCATTTTGGTGATATCCAGAAACAGCCGCTGATCCTCGGGCATATCCATCGCCGGATTGGCTTCCTTGGGTGCCAGTTTGGAAATATCCACCTCTACACCTTTTGTTTTGCCTTTGGGCGTTTGCGGTGCTTCGGCAGGCTTGTCCGCTTTTTGCCAATTGCGGATTTGATTCATCAGTGCGCGGCATTCCGCTTGATAGGCAGCATCATAATGCCCGCCGGTGGCAAGCTCTGTTTCAAAAAAATCCAGATCTTCCGGATACAAATCTTTTCCGGATTTTTTCAGGATTTCCAGGATATCCATAGCGTACTCCTTTTACATAACCGGTCTGTGCAGGCCGTTGATCAATGTTTTGATATGGCTCAGTTTCGGCCCAAACAGCGCCATAATATCAATATCGCAGAAAGGACTGACCTGCTGCAGATCCAGGAAAGCAATATCGCCGTTTTCCTTTGCATAATCAATGATCTGCTGCATATAAGCAAGCTGATCCTCGTCCAAAGCGCTGCTATTCAGGAACGAGCCGAACTTGGTCTCAATTGCCTCGTCCGCAATGCCAACCTGTACACGCAGATGCTGCAGAAGTGGACGGTTTCCAGCCCATGCCGCATACTCTGCCTCTGTTCCCAATTTCTGCTTGAACACCATCTCCAACTCGTCTTTTTCGACCTGGGTCAAGTCGTCCAGATTGCGGATCTTTGCCAAAGCGGGGCTGCCCTTTTCGATGTATTCCTGCGCTTTTTCAGCGTAGGATTTTTCTTTTGTAACCGCTGTACCACCACTGGTAGCATCAATTACAAAGTCTTTCACATCGATCACATAATAGTGCCGATCATCCGGAATGTATTTCATAAGATCCCGCAGTTCCAGACGCACCTTTTCGCACAGTTCCAAAGAGAAATTATCAAAAATCAAATCTGCATTGCGCATCTGATTGATCAATTTTTCTTTCTGCACGATAGCGGGAATGGTTTTAAGCTTCACAAGTTCTGCCAGCATGGCATCGATTTTCTTGCCTACATTGCCAAAGCCGTGACGGATCTTTCGAATATCCTTCTCCGCTTCCATTCGTTTGGGAACTTCGTCCTCGATGACAAACATCATAAGATCAAAAGTCTTCACCTTCACCGCATCCGTTTCCGGAGGCAGGAGCGGCAGGATTTTTTCGTGAATCTCGTCGATCTTGGCATTTGTGAAGCCATCCCACATCTCAGCGGTACGGTACTTGCTGACAAACGCCATGTTGTACTGCACCTGAATATCGTCATTGCAAAGGCCACGCACCGCACCGATAAAGTAAGCCTTCAAGTCCTGCATATACTTCTCTTCAAATGCCGTCCGCTTGCTCTTTTCTATCAGCGTCCGCAGAATGCCCAACTTGCGCTGGTTGAGCAGTTCGCTTTGAGGTGTTACAGTCCAGCCTTGTCCGTTACTGTTGGCATCGATGGTGGACCAGGTATTGCGGGTGCGGAAGAATCCAAAGTTATCGTAATAATCAAAAATCAGGAAGCCCTGCTTATGCATACCGGGGCCAAAAACATTATCACTCAAACGGGTGCCGCGGCCGATCATCTGCAGGAATTTGATCTTGGATTGCACTTTCTTAAAGAACACCAGGTTCAGCACATCCGGCACATCGATACCGGTGTCCATCATATCTACGGACACGGCTACTTGGGGTAGCTGATCCCGCTCACCAAAGTTGTCGATGAGGCCCAGATTGTTGACAATGTGGCTGTCGATCAGCTTGCAGAAATCCAGCCCCAAATGGGCATAGAGGTCCTGGAAGCGCTCTACGATCTTCTCCGCCTCAAAGTGGCTGGAGGCAAAAATAATCGTCTTACCCAGCTTGTCGCCGCCGTTGATTTTCAGACCATTCTTCATCAGGTCGTTCAGCATAGCGTCGATGGTGCCGATGTTAATGTATTTGCTGCTGCGGATCTTATTGGCATCCACCACAGTGCCTCTATAGCTGGCAGGAATCGAATCATCGTCGCCGGAAGCAAAGGCATCCTCGAACTTTTCCTTCTCATCAGCGGTCAGTTCATCATAATGCACACCACGGCGCAACGCATCGGTGGTCTTATCCAGCACGGTGAAACCAACCAGGAAGCCGTCTTCAATGGCCTGCTCCAGCTCGTAGGCAAAGTCTGGTTTTCCGTTTTGCAGTTCGAACATCTGATAGGTACTCTTGTTATCCTCGGCACGAGGTGTTGCGGTAAGGCCGATCATGAGAGAGTCGAAATAGTGGAACAAGGCACTGTACTTTTTGAAGATAGAGCGGTGCGCC
>JAZONA010000091.1:0-2493 GCA_045654265.1 Faecousia sp. | reverse complement strand
CAGCCGACGGCAACACCTACTGCACCGGTATCCTGCCCTACAGCCTGGGCTCTTACTGTGGCAACCAGGCAGCATCTACGCCTCTGGCCGCTGCCATCGCTGTCTACGGCTACTACGCTGCTATCTACTTCGCAAAGTAATCAAAACCCGTAAGGGCGGTCATCGACCGCCCCTACAATGCAAAACACCGGTAGGGTCGCAAGACCCTACCGGTGTTTTAATAAAAGCGCCCGCTTTACAGCGGGCGCTTAAAATTCGGAAAATATTCCTGCACAAAATCCACATTTTCCACCTGAAAACTTCTTCCGTTAAGTTCATTCAAACCGCCGGCATCTGTGGTAAATTGGAACGTCAGTTTATAGGAATACAATGCCTGATAATTCCGATCGTACTGCTTGTCTAGCTTGCCGTATTTGCCATCTCCCAGTAACGGATGACCAGCATGGGCAAATTGCGCACGAATCTGATGGGTGCGTCCAGTAATCAGCTCACACTCCACCAAGGAAAGTCCACCGCTTACCGCCAGCACCTTATAATTGGTCTGACAGCTCTTGGAGCCCGGTTGTGGCTGATCAGACACAAACACTCGGTTCTTCTTGGCATCCTTGAAAAGATACCCCTTCAAGCTCCCCTCACGAGGCTTTGGCGTCCCCTCCACAATCGCCAAATACCGCTTATCCAGCTCCCGATCCTTGATCTTTTGATTCATCACACGAAGAGCTTCGGCAGTTTTGGCCGCAATGACGATACCTCCGGTATTCCGATCGATCCGATTGCACAACGCAGGCGTAAAAGCATTCTCTCCCCGAGGATTCCATTCCCGCTTCTGGTACAGGTACGCCTGAATATGATCGATCAGTGTTCTGCCATACTCCGCACCATCATAGGGATGCACCGCCAAACCCGGCCGCTTGTCCACAAGGAGAATGTGGGCATCCTCATAAACAATATTCAACTTAGGAGAAGCCACCGTCAGATAAGCATTATCCTCCCGAGGCTTGTCGAAAAACTCGTCATTAATATACAGCTGCAACAGATCCCCTTCTTGCAGGCGGGTATCCCGCTCAATCCGCTTGCCGTTGCACTTAATACGCTTAATGCGAATGTATTTCTGCGCCAGCGAGGCCGGCAACAAAGGTACCGCTTTTGCGAGGAAGCGATCCAATCGCTGCCCTGCATCATTGGCGCCAATCAAAAACTCTTTCATAGACCCTAACCCATATTCTGCTCGAAGTGTTGGTTGATCTGTTCAGTGAATTCCTTTGCGGAATTGTAACCCATCTGGCGCTGGCGGTTGTTCATGGCAGCCACCTCAAGAATCACCGCCAGATTACGACCGGGCGTGATGGGAATGGTGTACATAGGCACCTGCACCCCCAGAATATCCATGTGCTGATCCTCCAGACCCAGCCGGTCATAGACCTCATGGGTGCTCCATGGCACAATATTAACCACCATATCGATTTGATTTTCCGGCTTAACAGCACCCATACCGAACAGCTTAGCCACATTGACAATGCCGATACCACGCAGCTCAATATAATTACGGATTAGATCCGGTGCGGTACCCACGAGTGTATGGCCGGAAACATTCCGGATCTCCACTGCATCATCTGCTATCAGTCGGTGACCACGCTTTAACAGCTCAACAGCTGCCTCGCTTTTACCGATACCACTCTCACCGATAAGCAGAATACCTTCACCGTAAACCTCGATCAAAACACCGTGGCGAGTGATTCTGGGAGCCAGTGCAGAACGCATAAAGGTGATGATCTCGGAAATAATAGCACTGGTAGCCTCACAGCTGCGCAGGACGGTTACATTATGTTTTTGCGCCATTGCAAGGCACTCCGGGTCAGGCTTCACATCCCGTGCGATAATCAGAGCCGGGATCTTGAAAGCGAACAGCCGGTCAAAAGCAATCAATCGCTCAGCAGGCGTCAGCTTAGCCAAATAGCTGATCTCAACATTGCCCATAACCTGCAAGCGAACCGGTTCAAAATGGTGAAAATAGCCCGCAAGCTGCAGACCAGGACGGGAAAGATCCGCAACTGTCAGGCGGATCGTATCAAAATCTGTAGCGGCATGTTCTACCTGCAGGTCAAATTCCTGCACCAGTCTTTTTAGAGGGACGCTGTATGTATCGATCATAACGACCACCTCAAATAAGAATTTTCCCTTATTATATCCTTAATTAGGTACAATATCAACTGCAAAATAAAAAAATGAAAAAATTATAAAAAAACACTTGATTTTTCGGGAGAAGTCTGTTATCATATCTAAGCGCCTATATGGGCGTATTTGATTGAAGTAAGATAGGAGGTGCAAATAATGGCGAAGTGTGATTTTTGTGGCAAGGGCGTGACCTTCGGTATCAAGGTTTCCCACTCCCACAGACGTTCCAACCGTGCATGGAAGCCCAACGTCAAGCGCGTCAAGGCTGTCGTTAACGGTACTCCCTGCCATGTGTACGCTTGTACCAGATGCCTCCGT
>JAZONA010000090.1:0-50663 GCA_045654265.1 Faecousia sp. | reverse complement strand
CAGCTTGCCGGACTCGGAAGCGGCGATGAGCTGGTCAGCACGCTGACGGGAGCCGCAGCCCCTGCAGTCCACCAGAGGATCGGAGAAAGAACCAACGTGGCCGGTGGTCACCCAAGTGGAGGGGTTCATGATGATGGCGGCATCCAGACCCACATTGTAGTCAGACTCCTGCACGAACTTCTTCAGCCATGCCTTCTTCACGTTGTTCTTGAACTCCACGCCCAGAGGGCCGTAGTCCCAAGAGTTGGCCAGACCGCCGTAAATCTCGGAGCCGGCGTAGACATAGCCTCTGTTTTTGCAGAGGTTTACGATCATTTCCAAAGTCTTTTCGCTGTTTTTCATTGTATATCCTCCAAAAATGGATTATTTTCCTTGCAGTTTCCTATTATACATAATAAACAGAATGAAATCAAGTATTTTGTTAAATTAGTAAAAAGGATACTTTGTCATTGATACGAATCACCTTAAGTTTTGTCATTCTGAGCGAAGGGCGAAGCCCGAAGTCGAAGAATCTTCGCACCATATCTACCTAATACCTTATTGTCATGCGTAGATCCTTCGACTCGCTTCGCTCGCTCAGGATGACAGAAAAAGCCGCCCGGGTGGGCGGCTTTTGATCAATCTTCGTCGGATACATTCTCCGGGCCAAGGTCGGCAGCCATGAGCTGATAGATCCGCTCGGCGATCTCGGTGGTGGGGATACCGGTGATCTGCTCCACGGGGATGGTTTCCAGAACGGTCATTTCCACGAAGGAGGGCTTGAACTTGGGCAGGTTATCGATAACGTGATTGGTGTTCTTCAGGGTGCAGACCACAATGGGCACCTGCGCCTTCTGGGCGATTTTGAAAACACCGGGGCGGAAACGGTGGAGCTTCCGGTCCTCGGAGATCTTGCCCTCCGGGAACACGCCAATGGAAGCCTTGTCCTCTTTAAGCTGCTTGATACACCGCAGGATGGTCTTTAATGCCTCACGGTCATTTTCCCGGTTGATGAGGGAGCACTGGAGCTTATTCAGGATTGGGCCGATGACGAACATGTGCTTCGCCTCTTTTTTGGCGATGAAACCCAGCTCGTAGCCCTGGAAGCAATTCAGCAGAAGCAGGGGGTCGGAGTTGTTCACATGGTTGCACACCAGCAGGAAGCGGCCCTCGGTGGGGACTTTCTCCATGCCGGACTTTTTGATATGCACCTGCAGGAACGGAAGCAAGGAATCCAGCATAATTTCGGTCATGCGGCGGTAGAAGGGGGATTCTCCCTCCGGCTCCTTTTCCACATCCACCAGAGAACATGCGATCATCAGCACAGCAAAGGTGATAATAACCAGCACAGACAACACGCCGATGGCAACCACCGGCAGCATCCAAATCCAACGCCAGCTTTCAAAGGCATCGGTCAGCAGGCACACCACCGCAGATGCGGCAATGGACAGCACACCGTATAAACGAAGTAACATGGTTTTTCCTCCTTGCTTGGGAAGGCTTTTTCGACATTCTTTTATCATTATAACGCAAAACGCCGCGAGAAACAAGTAGTTTTTTTCTTGGGAAGGGTAGAAATTCATGTACTGCGGTGTTATAATATGTTATTACTGATTTCGAAAGGATCTGCGTCGATGGCTGAGCATGCGCCCTGGCTTCGTTTTTATGGCAGTACCCCTGCCTCCCTGAAATACCCAGACATGACTATGTATGCGCTTTTGGCACAGACTGCAAAAAGCTATCCGGATCATATCGCCTACGATTTTCTAGGGAAAAAGACCGACTATCGGACATTCCTGCAACGGATTGACGATGCGGCACGGGGATTGCGCCGACTGGGTATCGGTGCCGGGGATCGGGTGACCATTTGTATGCCCAATACCCCCCAGGCGCTGGATTGCTTCTACGCATTGAACCGTCTGGGTGCCATCCCCAACATGATCCACCCGCTGTCTGCGGAAAAGGAAATCGCCTTTTATCTCAATGTTTCCCACTCCAAGGCAATTCTGACGCTGGATCAGTTTTATCCAAAAATTGCGGCGATTTTGCCGGAATTGGAGGAAAAATGTGAGATTCTTATTGCGAAGATTGGGGATGCGTTGCCGTTTCCGAAAAATCTGCTGTATCCGCTGACCCAAAAGACTCCCCTCCCCCGGGATGGCTACACCCTTTGGCGAGATTTGATTCAGGGCGACGAGCTGTTGCCTGCACCGGTGGGAAATGCGGACGACTGCGCCGTGATCCTCTATTCCGGCGGCACCACCGGCGCTACCAAGGGTATCTGTCTATCCAATCGCAACTTTAATGCGTTGGCATTACAGACCATTGCCGCTTCCGGTTTTGGAAGCGTCCAGGGGATGAAAATGCTGTCCGTCATGCCCATTTTCCACGGTTTTGGTCTGGGCATCGGCATTCACACCGCTCTCGTCGGCGGCGCAACGTGCATTTTGGTGCCCCAGTTCAGTATCCAAACCTACGCCCACATTCTGATGAAGGACAAGCCGGAGCTGATCCCCGGCGTTCCCACACTTTTCGAGGCGCTTTTACGGGCGGAAAAGCTGAAAAATGCTGATTTAAGCTTCTTGAAAGGCATTTTCTGCGGCGGCGACAGCCTAAGCCCGGAGCTGAAAAAGAAGGTGGACACCTTCCTTCATGCACACGGCTGCACCGAGCAGATTCGGGAGGGCTATGGCACCACCGAGTGTGTCACCGCCTCCTGCCTGACCCCAAAAGACTACGCCCGGGAGGGCTCCATCGGTGTCCCCTTCCCGGATGTGTTTTATAAAATTGTAGAAACCGGAACCACCGAAGCAGTTCCTGCCGGCTCCGAAGGTGAGATCTGCATCGCAGGCCCTACGGTGATGTTGGGGTATCTGGACGATCCCGGGGAAACAGACAAAATTCTTCGTCCCCACAGCGATGGAAAACTCTGGCTTCACACCGGTGATCTGGGGCACATGGATGAAGATGGCTTTGTCTACTTCCACTCCCGTCTGAAGCGGCTGATCATCACCTCCGGCTACAATGTCTATCCCTCTCAGCTGGAGAACATCATCGACCGGCACGAAAAAGTTCTGCTTTCCTGCGTCATTGGTGTCCCTGACCCCTACCGGGTACAGCGGGTGAAGGCGTTCGTGGTGCCAAAACCGGGAATCGAGCCTACGGAAGAACTCCGTCAGGAGCTTCTGCGCTACTGCTCAGCCCATATCGCCAAGTATGCCATGCCCCGGGAACTGGAATTTCGCAAGGAGCTTCCCAAAACACTGGTGGGCAAAGTGGCCTATCGGGTGCTTGAGGAGGAAAACCAATGAAAAATAAGCGAATCTGGGAGCTGGACGCTTTCCGGGGACTGTGCGTACTGGGCATGGTCATCGTCCACTTCGTTTTTGATTTGACGGATATGTTCGGCATTATCCGCTGGAAATACCCGGACTGGTTTGAATTTGTGATGCTCTGGGGCGGTGTACTGTTCTTGCTGCTATCGGGCATCTGCGTGACTTTGGGCAATCACCCCATCCGTCGGGGTCTGATCGTGCTGGGCTGCGGTTTGGTTGTCAGCGCTGTGACGGTGGGACTGTGGAGATTTTTCGATTTTCACCCCTCTATCATCATCTACTTCGGTGTTCTCCACTGCCTTGGCTGCTGCATGATCCTCTGGCCGCTGTTGAAAAAGCTCCCCTTTTGGGCGCTGCTGCCTATGGGACTTGCATTGGTGCTTTTGGGATTTTACATTGGCGGCATTGATGCGCCGCTGGATTGGATGGTGATTCTGGGTTTCCGGCTCCGGGGATTCTGGTCATCAGACTATTTTCCGCTGGTGCAAAATCTAGGCTTCTTTTTGATGGGCGCAGGACTGGGAAAGTTGCTGTATCGCAGCAAAAAGTCCCTATTGCCCAAGGTCAACGACCGTTTTTTTCTACTGCGGTTTTTACAATTCTGCGGCCGCCATTCTCTGTGGATCTATATGCTGCATCAGCCGGTGCTGGCCGGATTCTGCCTACTGCTGACAATGCTGTAAATTTGGAGGTATTACCATGAAAAAGTTCATCAATCCCAAGTTTTTGACAATTATTGCGCCCTTTTGCGGTGTAATTGGTTTTCTGCTTCGGCTGTGGACCATCGGCCCCGGCCCGGATGCGGACGGGCTGTATCCCCCCCAGACCCTGGCATGGGTACTGCTGGCGGTGTTCAGCATTTTGACTGCCGCTGTGATCCTGCTGGGCAGTCTGAATCTTACCAAAACCGGCTCCTATGAGCACAGCTATCCCAAGTCCTTGTTCGGTGCCATCGGCTATATCTTGGCTGCCGCCGGTATTTTGATTTGCGCCTACCAGTCCATGTCCCCTACCAATCGGATTCTGGACAAGCTCACCGTGATTTTGGGCTTTGTCAGCGGTGTGGCAATGCTGGCTGCCGCTTATTTCCGTTTTAGCGGCAAAAAGTGCCCCTTTATCCTCCATACCATCGTTGCGGTGTATTTGGCTGTACGTGCCTTTAACCGGTGCCAGCTGTGGAGCAACGAGCCCCAAATCGGCATCTTCATCTTCAGCTTCCTGGCATCTTTGAGCCTGATGTTGGCCATGTATCAGCGTGCCACCTTCGATGTGGACCTGGGCAAGCGCTCCAAGAGTCTGTTCTGGAGTCTGCTGAGCGTGTATCTGTGTTTGGTTGCACTGCCCGGTGAGAAAGAAATGCTGTTCTACGGTGGCATGGCACTGTGGTCTATTACCAATCTGTGCAGCCTGAACCCGGTTCCCAAGGCTGTCGAAGCCGAGCCGGAGGTTACGGAGTAAGATTTTCATGTCATTGCGAGGCCCACAGGGCCGTGGCAATCCCCCATGGCGATGTGCAAGCCTTTGGAGATTGCCACGTCGCCTTCGGCTCCTCGCAATGACAGCGTATTTTTATGAAAGGAGGCATCCTCATGCGTTTACCTGAAAATGTGTCATACTGCATCGCAGCGCTGGAGGCAGCCTCCTATGCCACCTATGCCGTTGGCGGATGCGTCCGGGATGCGGTGCTGGGACTGCAGCCCCAGGACTTTGATCTCTGCACCGCCGCACGGCCGGATCAAATCCAAGGGGTATTTGCAGACCACGATTTGGTACTGGCTGGCTTAAAACACGGCACCGTAGGGGTCATTTTTCCCGACGGTGTGGTGGAAATCACCACCTTCCGCACCGAGGGCGGCTACGCCGACTGCCGGCATCCGGACTGGGTGCGCTTTGTCGACCACATTGAAAAGGATCTGGCACGACGGGATTTCACCGTCAACGCCATAGCATGGTCACCCACCCGGGGCTTCGCCGATCCCTTCGGCGGTCAAAATGACCTGAATAATCACATTTTACGGGCAGTTGGTCACCCGGAAGAGCGTTTTCGGGAGGATTCTCTGCGGATCTTGCGAGGTGCCCGGTTTGCCGCCAAGTACCGGCTGACACCGGATACGGACACAGAAACCGCCATGATCACCCTGGCTCCCCTGATGGAAAATTTGGCACGGGAGCGGGTCTTTTCAGAGTTATGTAAACTACTCGCCTACGCCACCGCCGAGGATTTGATTCGTTGGCAACCACTGATTACCCAAGTGATCCCGGAGCTTGCTCCCTCGGTGGGCTTTGACCAACATTCCGCCTACCACGCCTACGATCTCTACACACATATCGCCCACGTCACCGCCGCTTCCCCTGCCACGTTGGTATCCAAATGGGCAGCGCTGCTCCACGATGTGGGGAAAGCAGCTACTTTTACATTGGACGAAGCTGGTCACGGACATTTTTACGGTCATGCCCAGCTTGGCGCTGACATGGCAAACCAGATTCTGTTGCGACTGAAAGCGCCCACAGCGCTTCGTCAGCAGGTGGTGGCGCTGATCGATCAGCACATGACCCGATTGCAGCCGGAAAAGAAGCTGCTGCGCCGGTGGCTGAGCCGGTTGGGCTACGACACGGTACTGGCGCTCCTTGCTTTGCAGGAGGCGGACATGGGCAGCAAGGGTACCGGCATTCCGGAAGCCTTGGCGGATTACCGGGAGGTTCGGGAACTTTTGCAGGAGATTCAGCTGGAAAATGCCTGCCTGACGATAAAGGATCTTTCTATCAACGGCCACGATTTGATGGACATGGGTTTTGTCGGCAAGGAAATCGGTGCCTGCCTGAATTACCTTTTGGAGCAAGTGCTGGACGAGCGGCTTCCCAACGAAGCGGATGCTCTATTGCAAGCGGCAAAAGAATATCACACCCCATAGGGGCCGATGTGGGCATCGGCCCCTACATTTGGAGGATTTTCTATGAAAAAGCTAAAGATTTTTCTTGCGCTGTTTTTGGCGCTGATTTTGGTCGGCTGCGGCAAACAGCCGGCGCCGGCACCGGCTCCCACCGGCGAACTGACTGTTCATTTTCTGGACGTGGGTCAGGCGGACTGCGCACTTTTAGAGTGCGACGGCAAGTACATCCTCATTGACGGCGGCAACGTGGAGGACAGCTCTAAGGTGGTCAGCTATCTGGAAAAAGCCGGGGTTTCGGAGCTGGAGGCGGTGTTCTGCTCCCACGCCCACGAAGACCACGTTGGCGGTCTGCCCGGCGTTCTGGCGGTGTATCCCACCGGCGCTGTGTATGCCCCCACCCGTACCTATTCTTCCAACTGTTTCGACGATTTCCTCTACTACACCGACCAGCAAGGTCTGGAAGTGACCATTCCCTCTGTGGGTGACACTCTCAACTTTGGCGGTGCCACAGTGGAAGTCCTTGGCCCGGTGAAAACCTACGCTGAAACCAACGACACCTCCCTGGTGCTGGCGGTGAACTACGGCGACACCCGCTTTCTCTTCACCGGCGACATGGAAATCCCCGCAGAAACCGACCTGATCGAATCCGGTGCTGACCTGCATGCAGATGTTCTCAAGGTCGGTCATCACGGAAGCGACACTTCCACCGGCTACCGCTTCCTCCGGGAAGTGATGCCCAGCCACGCCATCGTATCCGTGGGCGAGGGCAATTCCTATGGCCATCCCTGCGAAGAACCGCTGTCCCGTCTTTCCGATGCCGGGGCGACTGTGTACCGCACCGACAAGCTGGGTCACATCATCGCCGTCAGCGACGGAACGAACGTGACGGTGAGCTGGACTTCCTCCGCCGCACCGGAAGCTCCGGAGGACACGGAAGTCTCCTACATCGGCAACAAAAACTCCAAAAAGCTTCACTTGGACACCTGCGGAAGCCTTCCCAAAGAGGAAAACCGGGTGTATTTCGACGATTACGATCAGGCAATCGCCGACGGCTACACCCCCTGCTCCCAATGTATGCCCTGACAATAAAACGGCGTGCCTTTCGGCACGCCGTTGATTTTTATTCTGCGGATTGCTTGGGCTTGCGCTTATGGTAATTGCGCCGGCGGTTATTGGGTTTCTTGGGCTTGTCCGCCTGCTCAGGCTGTTCGGCCTTGGGTGCTTCCTGCACTTCTGCCTTGGGATTTTCCTGCTTGGGCTTGCGGTTGCGATTGCGGTTACGGCTTCGGTTGCTCTGCTTGGGCTCCTCGTCAGCCTCCGTCGCTACCGGCTCCTCCACCACCGCTTCCTCCCGGTAGCGGAACTTGATGGGATCCAAAAATGCCGCTTCCTCTGCAGGCTTCTCCTTCCGGACACGCTTGCCGGAGCCGGAAATGGGGGCCAGATCCGCCGGGATGGGCGGGTCATTTTTCTTGGCCTTGCCGTTGCGCAGGATGGCAATATCCTCATTGGAAAATACATTGATGGTATCCGGTGCATCCTCCATGCGAACCTTCACACTCTGGCGCAGGAGATTTACCTCCACCACGGTGCCACGACCCTCAGGGGTATCCACGAAGGACTCCTCCTTGGGACTGCGGCGGAGCAGATCCTCATAGGCATCCTGCTCGTACTTCAGACAGCACATCAGGCGGCCACAGGTTCCGGAAATCTTGGTGGGATTCAGGCTCAGATTCTGAGTCTTTGCCATCTTGATGGACACGGGCTGGAAATCGTCCAAGAAGCTTGCACAGCAGAAGGGTCTGCCACAGATACCCAGACCACCCACCATTTTTGCCTTGTCACGAACGCCGATCTGGCGCAGCTCAATGCGGGTGTGGAACACAGAAGCAAGGCTCTTGACCAGCTCACGGAAGTCCACACGCTCGTCAGCGGTGAAGAAAAACAGAATCTTACTGCCGTCAAACGCGCACTCCACGGACACAAGCTGCATATCCAGCTGCAATTCGGCGATCTTTTGCATGCAGATTTCGTGAGCCTTCTTCTCCTTGGCACGATTCTCGGCAACGATCTTTTCATCCTGCGCATTGGCGATGCGCAGAACGCTGCGCAACGGAGCCACCACATCCTTGGCGGAAATGATATGATTTCCGGCGGTGCAGGTGCCGTACTCCGGGCCACGGGCAGTGTCTATAATCACATGGGTGCCTGCCTGCAGGTCAAGCCCCGCAGGATCAAAAAAGTAAACCTTCTGCCCCGGGCGGAACTGAATGTCCACTACCTCAGCGGTTTCCGGGGTGGTATTGATCTCTTCCATTTTGATTCTCCTTTATCGCAAAGCCCATTGCAGATACCCACACACTGCGGCGCAGGAAACATTGCTCTGGGCATATTCTATACATTTTTGCAGCTGACGAATGGCAGCCATCAAATCGGCGCTGCTTCGGGCAGAAGCCAGGGTTCGTGCCTGCTGGGAAAGGGCGGTGCCACCTGCTTTGCAGGCAAGGGCTTCTTCCAGCAGGATCACCCAGCCCTGAAGCTCCGGAACCAATTGATCCCGCTTCCACTTTTCCATACTTACCAGAAGCCGGGTCAGGGCTAACGCATCGCCCTTGGTAAAGCTTTCCGCAAAATCCACCGTCTGCTGGCTCACTTCGCCACTGCCGTCCAGCATGGCCATGGCCTGACCCAAAAATCCGCCACTGCGGCTGATGGCGGCCTGAATGGCACCTTCTTCCGCCTCGGGGAATTTCCGGCGCAGGGCACGGGTCATATCATCACTACTCAGCGGACGAAGCTCCAGCTCCACGCATCGGGAACGGACGGTGGGAAGCATGGCTTCGGCGTGGTCCGGCAGCAGTAGGAACACACCGTAGCTGGGGGGCTCCTCCAGAATTTTCAGCAGGGCATTCTGACCGGGAATAGCCATATCCTGCCCCCGTGGGAACAGATACACCTTCCGATCCGCCTCGTTGGGCTGGACGTAAATATCCGCCCGAGCCTGACGAATCAGGTCAACGGGGACGGTTTTTTTCTCCGGGTCATCGATGGTGATGAAGTCCGGGTGGGTGCCGTTGAACACCTTGCGGCAACCATCGCAACAGCCGCAGGGAGCATCCTCCCCGGTGCAGATCAGCGCCGCCGCCAAGAGTTTCGCCAAGGTGTGCTTGCCGGAACCTGCCGGGCCGCTGATCAGGTAGAAGTGGGAAGCTCTGCCACGGCTCAAACTATGGCGCAGATTGTCTTTCAATCGCTGGTTGCCCAGCAGGCTGTCAAAGCCCATGGCGTTCCCTCCCATTCCGAAAATAGTATTATAACATATTTGTCAATGATTCGCTAGGGCGTAACCTCGCCGGCAAGGTCGATGGCAAACAGCTTGCGGATCTCCCGCTGGGTCATGCCCTGACCGATGGCCCACATGAGCTTGGTCATGGCAGCTTCGGTGGTCATATCCCGACCCTGAATGACTCCCAGTTCCAGCAATTTATTGCCCACCTGGTACACCTGCAAATTGGCGCTGTCGTAAAGACATTGGGTGGTGATGACCACGGAAATTCCTGCATCCATAGCGGCCTTGATGCCGCTGAGACCTTCGTTCAGCACGTTGACACCGCCAAGGCCGAAGGCTTCGATGACGATGCCCTTGTAGCCCATGCCCACCAACGCATCGAAAATCTTCGGGGACAAACCGGGGGTCAGCTTCAGCAAAAACACCTCATCGCTGATGCTGTCCACAAGACGGGCAGGGCCTTTGATCCGGGGAATGATCCGGTCATCCACCGTCAGACCCAGACCGGTAATCTGGGCGGCGTACCGGGCGTTGACGCTCTCAAAGGCAGAGAAGCCCGTGGCACGAACCTTCACCGCACGGCTGCCCAGCATCACCTTCCGGTCAAATGCCAAAAACACGCCGGGGAAGCCTGCCGCTGCCATGGCAAAGGCGGTGCGCAGATTGTCCGGGCCGTCGCTCAGCACGTCCGCCAGAGGAAGCTGCGAACCGGTGAACACCACCGGTACATCGATATCCGGCAGCATGAATGTCACGGCGGAGGCGGTGTAGGCCATGGTATCGGTGCCGTGGGACACCACGATGCCATCGTTACCGCCCCGTTGCTCATAGATCTCACGGGCGATGTGCTGCCACTCCTCAGGACGGATGTTGGAGGAGTCCAGGCACATCACGTCCCGGACGGTAACGTCATAATAGGTGCGAATCTGTTGCAGTTCCCGTTCCATCACCCCACTGCGGTGGGGCTGAAGGCCATCATCACCGGGCATGGAGGCAATGGTGCCGCCGGTGGTCAAAAGGAGGATGTGCTTTTTTATGTTCATGGTAATCCCTCCATTGGGGAGATAAATTTTGTCTTTCACTCTATTATATCGACAAGGGGGCAAAATAGCAAGAAAAAGTACACCATATACTTGCATTTTTCCTGCGGTGGGTGTAAAATAATAAAAAAATACTTAGGAGGTCATCATCATGAACGTACTGGTCACCGGCGGTGCCGGCTACATCGGCTCCCACACCTGCCTCGAGCTTCTGAACGAGGGCTACGGGGTCATTGTCATCGACAACCTGCGCAACTCCAATCCCAAGAGCCTTGACCGTGTGCAGGCTCTGACCGGCAAGACGCTGACCTTCTACGAAGGCGACGTCCGGGACGAGGCGCTGCTGCGCAAAATTTTCGCCAACCATGACATCGGCTGTGTCATCCATTTTGCCGGCCTGAAAGCGGTGGGCGAAAGTGTCAGTATCCCTTGGGAATATTACGACAATAATTTGAATTCCACCCTGATTTTGACGAAAGTTATGAAGGAAGTGGGGATGAAAAATATAATTTTCTCCTCCTCCGCTACTGTCTACACCGCAGACAACGAGATGCCCCTGCGGGAAAACAGCCGCACCGGCAACTGCACCAACCCCTACGGTTGGACCAAGTACATGACCGAGCAGATCCTCTCCGGCATGGCTTTCGCCGACAAGGAGTGGGGCATCGTGCTTCTGCGTTACTTCAACCCCATCGGCGCCCACGAAAGCGGCATGATCGGCGAAGATCCCCGGGGAATTCCCAACAATCTGATGCCCTATATCACCCAGGTTGCCATTGGCCGTCGGGAAAAGCTGAACGTTTTCGGCAATGACTACGACACCCACGACGGCACCGGCGTTCGGGACTACATCCACGTTGTGGACTTGGCTCGGGGACACGTTGCGGCGGTGAAGTACGTGACCCAGAACCCCGGCTGCGAGGTATTCAATCTGGGCACCGGCATCGGCTACAGCGTGCTGGATATGGTTCACGCCTTCCGGAAGGTCAACGATGTCGCCCTGCCCTACGAGATCGGCCCCCGTCGCCCCGGCGACATCGCCACCTGCTACGCAGACCCTGCCAAGAGCGAATCCGTTCTGGGCTGGGTGGCCACCCACACCCTGGAGGATATGTGCCGGGACTCCTGGAACTGGCAGAGCAAAAACCCCATGGGTTACGAATCCTGATACAGCACCCCCGGAGGAAACTCCGGGGGTTGTTTTTTGGAAAAATTGTAACCGTGTTGTAGTTGCTTTTTAGGGAAATGGTGGTACAATGGGAACAAAAGGAGGGGATTTTATGAAACGTATTGGAGCATTTCTGTTGGCAGGCACCATAGCGCTGACCTTGATGGCCTGCTCTCAGAAGGATGCGGAAGTCACGGTGACTACCTTGGCACCCACCCAACCTACCACGCCCACGGAGCCGACCACCCCCACGGTTCCCACTCCGGACGGTCAGTCCGAGCGCACCCAGTATCGCTACACCTACGACGAAGAGGGGCGTATTTTGGAGGAGATCTACCTGCTGGACGGGGAAGAACATGAGCGCAACACCTACCGCTACAACGAAAAGGGCGAGATGGTGGAATCCACCAACTACCTGGACGGCAAGGAAAATAGCCGCGATGTGTATACCTTTGACGAAGCGGGCAATCTGGTGGAACATGTTTACTTCGACGAAGGCGTGGAAACCATCCGGGACGTGAGCACTTACGACGACCGGGGCAATATGTTAGAGAACCTGAACTATGTCGATGGCAAGTTGGTCGCCCGGAATGTGTACGCCTACGACGAACATGGCAATCAGACGCTGTACGAATCCTGGATGGAATCAGAGTTGGTCTGCCGGCAAACTTATAAATACGAATATAACGCCCAGGGACAGATGGTCGGCTATAGCTGTTATGAGGATTACGGTCAGCCGGTCATCGTGAGCATGACCCGTCTGGATGAGCAAGGCAACGAGATCCTGTGGGTATATTATGTGGGTGGTGAAGAGACCAACCGTGAGGTGTCCGAGTATTCGGCGGAGGGGAAAATTCTCCTAAAGACCGAGTATTATCAGGGTAAGGAAACCGGTCGATCCGAGTATGAATACAAAGATGGCGTTATTTATTCGGAAAAGTATACATATTATACGGATTATGAGGGAAATGACGGAGTATTCGTTACCTATATCCAGTACGATCCCGATGGCAATACGGTATTGGAATCTCAGGTGGCCAACGGTAAAGAGATAAGTCGTATCTCTTACATTTGGGATGAGGAGGGCAACCTAACCCTGGAGGCCATGTTTGAGGATGGCACGGAGGTAGAACGCTGGGAGCGTACTTACAACGCCCAGGGCTTGCTCGCCGGCGAGGCTTTTTACGAAAAGGGCAAGTTGGTGGAACGCACGACAATGGAGTATGACAATCATGGAAATATGACCCTGCAGATCCGCTTTGAAAATGATCGGGAAGTAGAGCGCTGGGCGTACACCTATGACAGCCACGGCAACGTCATCGAGGAAGTTTACACAGTTACAGAATAAAAAACAGCGCGTACCCGGGTGGGTACGCGCTGTGATTTTTTATGCCAGCTCTGCGGCCAGAGCGTCGATCTGGGCGAGATTTTCCTCGCTGACGGCGCTGTTGATCTTCACGGAAGTGGCGGCGTAGGTAATGTTTTTGGAATTTTCCAGCATTTTTGCCATGACCTTGGCGGCCACGGGTGCCCAAGAGCCGTTTTCCATGAATGCCACAGTGCGGTTCTGGTAGTTCCGCTCAGTGAGGTGGTGGATGAATTCCTTCATGAAGGGGAACACATCACCGTTGTAGGTGGTGGTGGCCAGCACCAGCTTGCCGTAGCGGAAGGCATCCTCCACCGCCTCGGCCATGTCGTCCCGAGCCAGGTCGGCCATGGCAACCTTGGGGCAACCCTTGGCAATCAGCGCCTGCTCCAGAAGCTGAGCGGCCTTCTTGGTGTTGCCGTACACGGAAGTGTAGGCGATGAGCACACCCTCGCTCTCCACCCGGTAGGAAGACCAGATGTCGTAGAGGTTAATGTAATAGCCCAGATTCTCGGTCAGCACCGGGCCATGGAGGGGGCAGATGATGGAAATGTCCAGAGTTGCGGCCTTCTTCAGCAGAGCCTGCACCTGAGCGCCGTACTTGCCCACGATGCCGATGTAGTACCGGCGAGCCTCGCAGGCCCAGTCCTCCTCGGCATCCAGTGCGCCGAACTTGCCGAAGCCGTCGGCGGAGAACAGCACCTTGTCGTATGCGTCGTAGGTGACGATGACCTCAGGCCAATGCACCATGGGTGCGGTGACGAAGGTCAGCACGTGCTTACCCAGATTCAATGTGTCGCCCTCGCCAACCACGATGCGGCGGTCAGCGTAGTCGGTGCCGAAGAAGTTCTTCATCATCACGAATGCCTTGGCGGAGGATACCACCACCGCCTCGGGATATGTATTCAGGAACAGGTCGATGTTGGCGGAGTGGTCAGGCTCCATGTGCTGGACGATCAGGTAGTCAGGCTTGCGGCCCTCCAGCGCCTTGGACAGATTCTCCAGCCACTGGTCAGCAAAATTGGCGTCCACCGTGTCCATCACGGCGATCTTTTCGTCGAGGATCAGGTAGGAATTGTAGGCCATGCCGTTGGGGACAATGTACTGACCCTCAAACAGGTCTACCTGATGGTCGTTCACACCGATATATTTAATGTCTTTGGTGATCATAGTTGCTTCTCCTTGGATTTTGTGATACAGTAACTTTATCACAGATTTTCGATTTTGTACATAGTAAAATACAGAGGAAATCTGGGAAAGGGGTCTTGCTTATGCCTTTGAAGATCATCAGTGCTGTGCTGTTGCCTTTTTTGGGCACCACAATCGGTGCGGCATTTGTATTTTTTCTACGGGGGAAGATGAATACTACCGTTCAGCGCATCCTCACCGGCTTTGCCGCCGGTGTCATGGTGGCGGCATCGGTGTGGAGTCTGATCATCCCCGCTATCGAACAATCCGAAAACTTGGAGAAACTGTCCTTTTTGCCTGCGTTTATTGGAGTTTGGCTGGGATTTTTGTTCCTGCTGGGCTTAGATAAACTCATCCCTCACATGCACCTGAACAGCGACCATCCCGAGGGTGCGCCCTCACCTTTGGGCAAATCTGCCATGCTGGTGCTGGCGGTGGCGCTGCACAACCTGCCTGAGGGCATGGCTGTGGGCGTGGTGGCCGCCGGTTGGCTCACGGGCAATGAAAGCATTTCTTTTGCCGGTGCGTTGGCACTGTCGCTGGGTATTGCCATGCAGAATCTTCCGGAGGGTGCAATCATTTCCATGCCGTTAAAAAGCAACGGCATGCGCCGTGGCAGAGCTTTTGGCTACGGTGTGCTGTCCGGCGTGGTGGAGCCTATCGGTGCGGTGATTACCATTCTGCTGGCACCGGTCATCGCTCCGGCACTTCCTTATTTGCTGGCCTTTGCCGCCGGTGCGATGCTGTACGTGGTGGTGGAGGAACTGATTCCTGAAATGTGCGAAGGCACCCATTCTCACATCGGCCCCATTTTCTTTGCCGTGGGCTTTACCCTGATGATGGTGCTGGACGTGGCGCTTGGATAATGTATGTACCCTCCCTGCGGAGGGTACATTTTCTTTTTGACGAATGGGGAAATTTCTGCTATACTATATAATGAAAGAATATGCCGCTGGAGGTATGACATAATGAGAATGAGAAGAATGAAAAATCTGGAGCCCCGGATGGAAAAGTGCGCCGAGCTGCGCATTGCCGAGCCCGCCACTTTGAAGGGCAACTGGCGCTCTTTGAAGCCCGATGCCACCGCTCTGTGGGTGGAGGTCGGTTGCGGCAAGGGCAAGTTTACCGCCGAAACTGCCGAGGCTAACCCCGATGTACTCCTCATCGCTGTGGAGCGTTGCCGGGAGGCAATGGTGGTTGCTATGGAAAAGGCTCAGTCCATGGGCTTGACCAATGTGTTTTACATCGATATGGATGTGGAAAAGATCGAGGAAATCTTCGCCGGTGAGGAGATCGATCGGCTGTTCATCAACTTCCCCGACCCCTGGCCCCGGAAGAAGAATGCCAAGCGCCGCCTGACCTACCGCACTTTCCTGGACAAGTACTGCCGGGTGGTGCGTCAGGGTGGTGAGATCCACTACAAGACCGACAATGCGCCGCTGTTTGAGTTCTCCGTGGAGGAGTTCGCCGCTTGCGGTCTGGAGGTCAAGAACCTGACCCGGAATCTCCATGAAAACGGTATCGTGGGCATCATGACCGGTTACGAGGAGAAGTTCCACGCATTGGGCACCCCCATCAATCGTTGCGAAGTGGTTTGCAAGCCCTTCGTCCTTCCCCCGGAGGAGAAGAAAAAGGAAACAGAGGAAGAAGCATGACCTACCACGCAGGACAATGTGATATTGCGGTGATCGGTGCCGGTCATGCGGGCATCGAGGCGGCGCTGGCCGCCGCACGGTTGGGTCTGAACACCATCCTGTTCACCATCAATCTGGATGCGGTGGGCAATATGCCCTGCAATCCGGCCATTGGCGGCACCGGCAAGGGTCACCTTGTCCGGGAGCTGGACGCTCTGGGCGGTGAGATGGGTCTGGCGGCGGATCATAGCTGTATCCAGTACCGGATGCTCAACCGTGGCAAGGGCCCTGCTGTCCATTCTCTCCGGGCGCAGGCCGACCGCCGGCGGTATCAGGAATATATGAAGCATACCCTGGAAATGCAGGAGAATCTCCAGCTAAAGCAGGGGCAAATTGTTGAGATTTTTACGGAAAATGGCGCTGTTTCCGGGGTTAAGACCCGTCTGGGTGCGGTTTATGCCGCCAAGGCGGTGATCATCGCCACCGGCACATTTTTGGACAGCACCATCATCATCGGTGAGAGCATCGAGTCTTCCGGTCCGGACGGCATGCACGCCGCCGTTGGCCTTGCGGACAATCTGCGCAGTTTGGGCTTGGATTTGCGCCGGTTCAAGACCGGCACACCCCCTCGCATCAACCGCCGGAGCATCGATTTTTCCCAGATGGAGCTTCAGCCCGGTGACGAGAAAGCAGAGCCCTTTTCTTTCCGTACCGAGGGCAAGGTGGACAATTCCGCCGTGTGCTATTTGACCTACACCAATGCCCAAACCCACCACATCATCAAGGAAAATCTGCACCGCAGTCCTATGTATGATGGTACCATTTCCGGCGTTGGCCCCCGGTACTGTCCCAGCATCGAAACGAAAATCGTTCGTTTTGCGGACAAGGAGCGGCATCAGCTGTTCATCGAGCCCTGCGGCCTGAACACCGAGGAAATGTATATTCAGGGCTTCTCCAGTTCCTTGCCGGAAGATGTACAGCTGCAAATGCTTCGCACCATCCCCGGTCTGGAGAATGCAGAAATGATGCGCCCGGCCTATGCCATCGAGTACGAATGCATCGACCCCACCCAGTTACTTCCCACTTTGGAGTGCAAAAAAGTGGCGAATTTGTACGGTGCGGGGCAGTTTAACGGCACTTCCGGCTATGAAGAAGCCGCCGCCCAGGGCCTCATCGCCGGCATCAATGCAGCGCTGAAGCTCCAGGGGAAGGATCCCCTGATCCTCACCCGGGACACCAGCTACATCGGCACCCTTATTGATGATCTGGTGACCAAGGGCACCGAGGAGCCTTACCGAATCATGACCAGCCGGTCTGAGTACCGCCTGCTTCACCGGCAGGATAATGCCGACCAGCGGCTCACTGCTATCGGTGCATCTGTGGGCTTGGTGCCTCAGGAGCGACTGAAGCAGGTGGAGGAAAAATACGAGGCGGTGCGTCGGGAAATGAACCGGCTGGAAAGCAACGGCGTGCCGGCAAGCGATGCCCTCAATGCCATGCTGGCCGGACGGGATTCTGCCCCGGTTGCCAATTCCGCACGGCTTGCGGATCTGCTCCGCAGACCCAATGTGACCTACGCTGACATTGCTCCCTTTGACCCGGATCGCCCGGATTTGCCGGAAGCGGTGACCGAGGAAGTGGAGATCCAGATCAAGTATGCCGGGTATCTGGCGCGGCAGGAAAAGCAGGTGGCGGAGTTTAAGAAGGAAGAATCCCGCCGTCTGCCGGAGGATCTATGCTACGAATCCATCGCCGGTTTGCGGCTGGAGGCTCGGCAGAAGCTCAGCGAAATTCGCCCCATGTCCATCGGTCAGGCCAGCCGAATCTCCGGCGTCAGCCCGGCGGACATTGCGGTACTGCTGATTTACTTGGAGCAAAAATAAGAATTCCTCCTGCATCCCAGGAGGGGAGCAGGAGGAATATTGTGAATTCTCAATTTTCTAGAACGGAATTATTGCTGGGAGCCGAGGCCATGGAGCGGCTGCAAAATGCCCGTGTGGCGGTGTTCGGCATCGGCGGCGTAGGCGGCTACACGGTGGAAGCCCTTGCCCGTGGGGGCATCGGCACCATGGATCTTTTCGATCACGACACCGTCAGCCTCACCAATCTGAACCGCCAAATCCTGGCCACCCATCAGACCATCGGCATGCCCAAGGTGGAGGCCGCCAAGGAGCGGATTCTCTCCATCAACCCGGCAGCGGTGGTCAACGCCCATCCGGTGTTCTACACCCCGGATACGGCAGATGATTTTGATTTTTCCCAGTACGATTATATCGTGGATGCCATCGATACCGTCACCGGTAAGCTGTGCATCATCCAGCGGGCTGTGGAAGCCGGGGTGCCGGTGATCAGTTGCATGGGTACCGGCAACAAGCTGGATGCCTCTGCATTGCAGGTGGCGGATATTTCCAAGACTACCATTTGCCCTCTGGCACGGATCATGCGCAAGGAGCTTCGCAAGCGGGGCATCAACCACCTGAAGGTGGTCTACTCCACCGAAGAAGCCTTAACTCCCGTGGGTGCGGAGGAGGAAGCCGCGGCTTTGGGCAAGCGGCAGATTCCCGGTAGCACCTCTTTTGTGCCCGGTGTGGCCGGTCTGATTCTCGCCGGTGAGGTTATTCGGGATCTTTCGAGATCACGGTAAGCTGCTCCGGGGCGTGACGGGTCTTGAGCTGCAGTTCCTGATTCTTGATGCTCACCGTGGTGCCCGGTGCGATGGAACGGGTGATGAAGGCGTTGGAGCCGATGACACAGCCGGTTCCGATGGTGGTGTCGCCGCCTAGGATAGACGCACCGGCGTAGATGGTCACATTGTCCTCAATGGTGGGGTGACGGCGCTTGCCTCGCAGGCTCTGGCCGCCACGGGTGGACAGTGCGCCGAGGGTCACGCCCTGATAGATCTTCACGTTCTCGCCGATGACGGTGGTTTCACCGATGACGATGCCGGTGCCGTGGTCAATGAAGAAGTATTTGCCCACGGTTGCGCCGGGGTGAATGTCGATACCGGTGAGGCTGTGGGCGTGTTCGGTCATCATTCTGGGAAGCATGGGCACATTCAAATTGTACAGAACGTGCGCCAGCCGGTACACGGTGATGGCGAACAGACCGGGGTAGGAGAAAATCACCTCGTCCTTGCCGGTGGCGGCAGGGTCGCCGTCGTAAGCGGCCTGCAGGTCGGTGTCCACCATGGCACGAACGGCGGGAATCTCCTCAAAAAATGCCAGACACAGCTCCTGAGCCTTGGAAAGGGCTTCCTGAGGCTCCATGCCGCCGCCCTGCAGAACCAGACAAATCTGGCTGGAGAGGTTGAACATCACGTCCTCGATGAGCATGGACAGATTGTGCTTGGCGTTGTAAATGTGATAATTTTTGTCCCGGAAATAGCCGGGGAACAGGATGCGGCGGAGCTTGTCGATGAGCTCGACCACCACGTCCTTGTCGGGATGACGGAAAATATCCATCTGGTCGATGGCACGGTCGCTACGGTAGTCCTCCAGGATCCGGTCTACCACGCCTTCGATCTTCTCTTCAAAACGGTTCATAGTCATTCCTCCAATTCTTATAACGTTATACCACATTCATTGTATGCTGTCAATTGATAGGAGGTATTTTTGTGAAGAACATTTGTCGCTCTGTGGACGAACTGATCGGCCGTACGCCCCTGTTGGAGCTGGTTGGTTTGGAAAACGGCGCCAGAATTTTGGCGAAATTGGAATATTTGAACCCGGCGGGTTCTGTGAAAGACCGGGTGGCCAAGGCCATGATTGACGATGCGGAAGCACGGGGTCTGCTGACTCCCGGCAGTGTGATCATCGAGCCCACCTCCGGAAATACCGGCATCGGTCTGTGCGCCGTGGCGGCGGCTCGGGGCTACCGGGCGATGATCGTGATGCCCGATTCCATGAGTGCCGAGCGGATCATGCTGATGAAGGCCTACGGCGCTGAGGTGGTGCTGACTCCCGGTGCTGAGGGTATGGCCGGTGCCATCGCCAAGGCTGAGGAACTGCAAAAGGAGATCCCCGGTAGCTTCATTCCGGGACAATTCGACAATCCTGCCAACGCCAAGGCACATTTCGATACCACCGGCCCGGAAATTTGGGAAGACACCGCCGGGGAAGTGGATATTTTTGTGGCAGGCGTGGGTACCGGCGGCACCATCACCGGCACCGGCGCATTTTTGAAGAGCAAAAATTCGGGCATCCGGGTAGTGGCGGTGGAGCCGGCAGGCTCGCCGGTGCTGTCCGGCGGCAAGGCTGGTAAGCATGGTCTGCAGGGCATCGGCGCAGGGTTTGTGCCCACGGTGCTGGATACCAATGTTTACGATCAGGTGATTGCCGTCACCGAGGCGCAGGCCTATGATGCCGCTCGATTGCTGGGCAAAAAGGCCGGTATTCTGGTGGGTATTTCCTCCGGTGCGGCGCTGTATGCGGCTATGGAAATCGGCAAGGAGAACCCCGGCAAGACCATCGTGGTTCTTCTCCCGGACACCGGCGACCGGTATTTGTCTACGGATTTATTTCAGTAAAAAGGACTGTTTTTTATGCTTCCTGAGGCGTTTTTGCAACGAATGGAACAACAATTGGGAGTTGATTTCCCAAAATATATTGCCAGTTTGGAACGTCCCCGGGCGGTGGCTCTGCGCTTCAACCCCCTGAAGGGGGATGCGCCGAGCCTGCCCTTTGTGCAGGAGAATGTGCCTTGGGAGCCCCGGGGTTACTACTACGACCCGGACAGCCGTCCCGGTTTGCACCCTTATCACGAGGCGGGCGTATATTATCTCCAGGAGGCCAGTGCCATGGCACCGGTGGCGCTTCTGGATCCTCAGCCCGGTGAGCGGATCTGCGATCTTTGCTCTGCACCCGGCGGAAAATCCACCCAGATTGCCGGCAGATTGGGTGTGGAAGGCTTCCTGCTGTGCAACGAATACAGCCCCAAGCGGGCGAAAATCCTCTCCCGGAACATCGAACGTCTGGGTATCGCCAACGCCCTTGTGACCAATGAAACGGTGGATACCCTGGCAGATCGTTTCCCCGGATATTTCCACCGGGTGCTCATCGATGCCCCCTGCTCCGGCGAGGGTATGTTCCGCAAGGAGGAGGCCGCTATCACCGACTGGAGTCAGGAAACGGTGGAAATGTGCGCTCGGCGACAGCAGGATATTCTGTCCGCCGGTGCCAAGCTGGTGCGTCCCGGTGGACGGCTGGTGTACTCTACCTGCACCTTTGCTCCCGAGGAAAATGAGCAGGCAATCGCTGAATTTTTGGAAAGCCACCCGGATTTTTATGCTGAGGAGGTAGAGGCCCCCTGGTTCGCCAAGACCGGCGTTGGTCAGTTCCGGCTGTGGCCTCACCTTTTGAAAGGTGAGGGACATTTTGCGGCTGTGCTTCGTCGTAATGGTGACGAGGAAGTTCCGGAAATTCAGGAAAAAGGCGAAAAACTCCCGAAAGAGTGGCTGGATTTTGCAAAAGAACTGGGCATTCAGCTTCCGGAGGGCAGAGCTGTTATGTTCGGTCAGAGCCTTTACTGGGCACCTGCGGACACCCCCAATTTGAACCGGCTGAAGGTGCTTCGCCCCGGTTTGGAGCTGGGCATCGTGAAAAAAGGCCGCTTCGAGCCTGCCCACGCCTTGGCTCTGTGGCTAAAAGCTTGTAAAAATACCGCCTCCTTCCCGGCAGATTCCCCTGAAATGGCTGCCTACATCCACGGCGACGTGGTGCCGTGGAGCAAAAAGGGTTGGCATTTGGTGCAGGCGGACGAATTTTCCATTGGATGGGGAAAAGGTGACGGTTCTGTGCTGAAAAACCATTATCCTAAGGGTTTACGGCGATAAAATAGTTAGAATTGCTACTTTACATAATCTATTAGCCGTGATATAATTCCAGGTGGATTCTAACGATACGATTTACAAGGAGTGGATTTTCCTTGGCGATATATGAAATTCGTGGTGGTTCTCCTTTGGAGGGCACCGTTACCATAAGCGGCGCAAAGAATGCAGCCGTTGCGATTTTGCCTGCAGCTCTGCTGGTTCAGGGCGTAAGTCGCATTGAAAATGTGCCGGATATTTCCGATGTCCGTATTCTGCTGTCCATTTTGGAGGGTATGGGCGCTACCGTTATCCGTGACGGCGGCACCGTGACCATCGACAGCACCAACATCACCTCCACCGAGCCCGACCCTGAGCTGGTGAAGAAGATGCGTGCCAGCTACTACCTTATGGGTGCTCTGCTCAGCCGGTTCGGTCACAGCCGTGTGGCGCTGCCCGGCGGTTGTAGTTTTGCCTCCCGTCCCATCGACCAGCACATCAAGGGCTTCAAGGCTCTGGGCGCTCAGGTCACGGAAACCGAGGAGTACGTCGAACTGAATCCCAGCGACCGGGGTCTTTGCGGCAACCGTGTCAGCTTGGACGTGGTCAGCGTTGGCGCTACGGTGAATATTATTCTGGCCGCCTGCCTGCTTCCCGGGCAGACTGTCATTGAAAATGCGGCTAAGGAGCCTCATATCGTTGATCTGGCTAACTTCCTGAACACCATGGGTGCCCGGATCTCCGGTGCCGGTACCGATACTGTGAAGATTCGCGGCGTGGAGTCCCTGCAGGGCGGCACCTATACCATCATCCCCGACCAGATCGAGGCCGGTACTTACATGGCGGCGGTTGCCGCTACCGGCGGTAACGTGCTGGTAAAGAATGTGATTCCCAAACACATGGAGTGCATCACCTCCAAGCTGGAGGAAATGGGTGCGGAAATCATCAATTATGATGACTGCATCCGGGTGCGCAGCACCGGAAAGCTTCAGGGTACCACCGTTAAGTCTCGTCCCTACCCCCGCTTCCTCACGGATATGCAGGCACAGATCTGCGTGTGCATGGTGCTGGCCAGCGGTGTCAGCCGCCTGACCGAGAGCGTGTATGAAACCCGATTCTTCGGCTATTGCTCTGAGCTGGAGCATATGGGCGCCCGGATCGATATTGAGGGCAAGACCGCCATCGTCACCGGTCGGGAAAAGCTTCGTGGCTCTACCGTCCGTGCCAAGGATCTGCGGGCCGGTGCGGCACTGGTCATCGCCGGTTTGACTGCAGAGGGTACTACCCGTGTGGAAAATATCCATTATGTGGAGCGGGGCTATGAGCGCCTCATCGAAAAGTTTACCGCCCTGGGCGCAGATATCCGCCGGGTGGAAGAAGATTAATATATGTTTTTACAGCCGGTTGCATCATTTGGTGCAACCGGCTGTTGTTTTCTTCCCAAAATTGAAGGGAGGAGATCAAAAATGATCATTTCACATAAAATCAATCAACATTTGGATCGCATGGAAGAGCATCTGGTGGAAGCGGTTCAGGGGGATTCCGGACGGGAACTGGCTATGCATCTGCACTATCAGAATGCCATGTGGACGCCACCGGAGGGCACCAAAGCAGTCATTCGTTATGCCGGCTCCGATGGTACCGGCGGATGCTACGACACCATGCCTGATGGCTCTATCGCATGGAACATTTCCGGAAACGTTCTTTCTGTACGGCTGGCACCCAGGGTTCTGGGGACTCCCGGCATCGCCCGGGTGCAGGTTCTGCTGCGTAACGGGGAGGATACAGTTGCTACCTTCTCGGTATTGATCCGGGTGCAGGCGGATCCCGCGGCAGAGGTGATGGCTCCGGAAGATTATGTAAACTTAACCCAGTGGATCGGAGAAGAGGTGGCTAAGCAGGTCACCGATGCGGTAGCCCCGCCGGCAGTAGTCGTGGTAGGTATCGAGGAAGGCTGTGCCAACTGTGAATTCTCTGATATGGAGGATGCGTGGCTTCAGAATCAGGGGCTTTGTTGTCGCTATGAGGATATGATCCTTTGGGTACAGCGGATGGTCCAGGGGGAATTCTTTACTTTCTCAGGTGTTCGAAAAGACGAATGCATTACCATCACCATCAATCAGGAAGGATCTGTCAGCATTGATCGCAGACCTCTGGCAGAAGGCAATCAGCGGCTGTGCGTCCACGAATCCCGGCGTCCTGCCTTTGCATGGATCGATGACGATGGCAAGGAGAAGGTAATGAATTTGTTCCAATGGGCACAGACCAACCAAGTCCCCTTCACCTGCGCCCTGATTACCGGGTGGATCGCCCGTGGGGAAAAGGGTTGGTTGACCGTTGACCAGCTGAAAAACCTGCATGACAGTGGACTGGTATCCTTCGCAAGCCATTCGCAGAACCATGTGAAGCTGACGTATGCAGACCGGGCGACGGTGGAAGCTGAGCTGAAAAACAGCAAGGAGCAGATCGAAAGCTGGGGCGCATCTTGTGTAGGCATGGTGTATCCCGCAGGGGCAATAAAAGACGAAGACATTGACCTTGTTAATAAGTATTATTCCTGCGGTTTTGTCGCCAGCGGAACTTACAACGCCGATAATCTGCCCACCAGCGACCGGGTGAACACATGCCCCATCAGCACATACCGCCTGATGCGCGTGGAGATCCGTGGGGACTACACCGAGGAAAACGGCGGCATTCCCTATGTGAAAGCCCAGATCGACAAGGCCATTGCCGAAAACGGCATGTTGGTATTTATGTCCCACATCGGCAGCACCGAAAATGGCACCGGCGGTTATCTGGAAATCAGTGCAGATTTGGCTGTTTACAGCCAAATTCTGGCGTACATCCGGGAAAAGGGCTACGATATTGAGCCTCTGGAGGACGTGTGCCAGCAGTTTGCCAATCCCATAGAGGTGCAGGATTTTGCTGTAGGCGCTGACGGCACCTCCGCCATCAGCAAAGGCAATATCCATACGCTTGCACCAAATAACACCTATGTTATGTCAACCCCTCCCAGCCAATATCCCAAACGGCAAATCACCACTTGCCAGATTTATGATACCTCTGCACCTGGGGCTTCCATCGGTATTTTGACAGCCTATGTGACCGATTCCCAAGCCTACCGCACCTACATGCCTCAGAATAACGCGGCTTTATATTTACAAATCAAAAACACCAATGCCGATGCATGGTTGGATTGGGCCAAGTGCAACCAAAAAGACTTCACCCAATTGAGCAACAACAAAATCCTCAGCACCACCCAACCTTCCTTATTACCTAAGGGGGTTTCCATTTGCATTGTGGCATCCTCTACAGATTACGTCAAATTGCCTGAGGGTGTCATGGGCATGCTGACTGCCTACAATTTGTTTACCGACTCAGCAAAAGCCCGTGAAGAATGGCAGCCCAACAACAGCATCCATAAATATGTGCGCTACGCCACCAGCGGCAGCGCATGGAGCGCATGGTATGTGTTTACCCCAACCATATATCAACCCTAACCCATAAAAATCCCCCCTGATGTTATTATCTTACATCAGGGGGGATTTATTATCTTTACTTAACCAGCAGCTCGGCGATCTGGATACAGTTGGTGGCAGCGCCCTTACGGACCTGGTCGCCACAGCACCACAGGCACAGACCGTTGGGGTCGGTCAGGTCGGGACGGATACGGCCAACGAACACGATGTCCTGTCCGGAGGTGTCCAGAGGCATGGGGTACTGCTTGTTCTTCAGGTCGTCAACCAGCTTCACGCCGGGAGCCTTTGCCAGCACCTCACGAGCTTCCTCCACGGAAACGGAGCGGTCGAAGTGCAGCTGCACGGAGATGGAATGGCTGCGCATGACGGGCACGCGGACGCAGGTGCAGGAAACGTTCAGCTCGGGCAGGTGCATGATCTTGCGGCCCTCGTTCTGCATCTTCATTTCTTCGCTGGTGTAGCCCTCAAACTGCTCGCCGCCGATCTGGGGGATCAGGTTGTAAGCGATCTGGTATGCGAAGGTCTTCACGTCCACTTCCTTGCCTTCCTGCAGAGCCTTCACCTGGTTCTCCAGCTCAGCCATACCGGCAACACCGGCGCCGGAAACGGCCTGATAAGTAGAAGCCACCATGCTCTTAATGGGAGCGATGGAATTCAGGGCATTGACAGCGGTGACGGTGATGATGGTGGAGCAGTTGGGGTTGGAGATGATGCCCTTGTGGTTCTTGGCATCCTCGCCGTTGACTTCGGGCACGATCAGGGGAACATTGGGATCCAGACGGAATGCGGAGGAATTATCCACAAACACAGCACCGGCCTTGACAATAGCAGGAGCGAAACGCTCAGCAATGTCATTCTCAGCGGCGCCCAGAACGATGTCCACGCCCTCGAAAGCGGTGTCGCAGGCTTCCTGAATGGTCACATCCTCGCCCTTGAACTTCAGGGTCTTGCCGGCGCTGCGGGCGGATGCCAGGGGAACCAGCTTACCCACGGGGAAGTTGCGCTCCTCCAAAATATTCATCATTTCCTGACCCACGGCGCCGGTAGCGCCCAGGATCGCAACGGTATAGAGTTTCATGGTTGATTACCTCCAAAAAATGAGTATGCAAAGCCTCTCTCAAAGGGGGCTATTTTACTTTACGAAGCTGTTGTACAGAACCTTGATGGCGGTGGCGAAATCACGGTTATCCACGCCGAAGATGATGTTCAGCTCATCGGGGCCCTGGTTGATCATGCGGATGTTGATGTCCGCCTCGCCCAGAGCGGCGAAGATCTTACCGGAAATGCCGGGACGGAAGGCCATCTTGCGGCCAACAGCGGCGACCACGGCGATCTGATCGTGGACATCCAGGGTATCAGGCTTCACTTCCTGCTGGATCTCGCCCAGAACGGTGTACAGGCAGGGTGCGATGGATGCGGTGGGCATCACAACGGACACGCAGTCAATGCCGTTGGGTGCGTAGTCAACGCTGATGCCATGGCGCTCCAGAACCGTCAGGATCTTGCGCAGAACGCCAACCTCGTTGCTCATGCCCCGCTTGGACATGTGCAGGATGGTGAAATCCTTCTTGCCGGTGATGCCGGTGATGAAACGGCTGGGATCGGTTTCGCCGCTGACACGCTCCCGGATCATGGTGCCGGGGTCGTTGGGGGCGTTGGTGTTGCGGATGTTCAGGGGGATGTTCTTCTCACGGACGGGGAAGATGGTGCCCTCATGGAGAACCTGTGCGCCGGAGTAGCTCAGCTCACGCAGCTCGTCGTAGGTGACCTCGGGGATGACCATGGGATCGTCCACGATCCGGGGGTCAGCCATCAGGATACCGGAAACGTCGGTCCAGTTTTCGTAAACGTCCGCATCCAGAGCGGCGGCGGCCAGAGCGCCGGTGATGTCACTGCCGCCACGGGTGAAGGTGCGGATGTTGCCGTCGGGCATCAGACCGTAGAAGCCGGGGATGACAATGCCCTTGCCCTTGAGAATCTTCTTCAGTGCGGCGTAGGTGGCTTCCTGGTCCACGGTGCCGTCGAACTTGAACTTGATCCAATCGATAGCGTCCACGAACTGGTAGCCCAGGAAGGCGGCCATCAGCTTGGCGGAGAAATACTCGCCACGGCTGACCAGTTCATCCTGAGAAATGGCCTTGGCATCCAGACGCTTCTTCAGCTCAGCGAACTCGCTTTCCAGATCCAGCTTCAGGTTCAGCTCATCCCGGATCTCGATGTAGCGGGAAGTGATCATCTCAAAGATGCGGTCGCAGTCCACACCATACTGGGTGTGGGCATGGCACAGATACAGCAGGTCGGTGAGCTTATGATCCTTGCTGTGGCGCTTGCCGGCAGCGGAAACAACCACCACACGGCGGCCACGGTCGGCGTTGATAATGTCACGGATCTTCCGGTACTGGCCCGCATCGGCCATGGAAGAGCCGCCGAATTTCGTTACTTTCAACATGGTGAAACACCTCAAAGAAATATAGTTATGTCATTCTGAGCGAGCATCGCTGCACAGTTGATAAATGCGTGGATCTTTTTTACAGAGTGTTCTTGGCGATGGCGGCGATGAAGGCATCGGGGTGATCCTTCAGCCATGCATGCATCGTGCTGACGGAAACGGGCTTGGTGATGGTGGCATTGCCCCAACGCTCAGCGGTGTGATCCTCCAGCCATGCATCCATGTCGCCACGGACGTAGTAGATCAGCTCGTCATCGTTGGTAGCGGCGACCTTCTTGCCGTAGGTGCAGTAGAAGCCCTTGCCGGCCAGCAGATCCGCACAGTCCTGCACCACATTGTATGCGGTGGGATAGCGGCCTGCGCCCTGACCGAAGAAGCTCATGCGGCCGGAGTACTCGCCGATCAGCGTGATCAGGTTATAGTTGCTGGGAACAGCGGCCTCGGGAGCGCCCTGGGGAACCAGCGTGGGCTGGACGTAGGCGCTGTACTTGCCGTCGTCACACTTGCCGGTGGAGATCAGCTTGCAGGTGTAGCCATGCTCGGTGAAGGCGGCCACGTCCTCAGCGGTGATCTTGCTGATACCGGTGACGGGAACGGTCTCGGGGTCAAGGCTGACGCCGAAGCCGATGTTGGAAGAAAGAATCACCTTGTGCCAAGTGTCGATGCCCTCCACGTCGGTAGCGGGCTTGGCCTCGGCATAGCCCAGGGACTGAGCCTGCTTCAGAGCCTCATCGTAACCCAGACCCAGACGGGTCATGGAATCGAGAATGTAGTTGCAGGTGCCGTTCATAATGCCGCCAACCTGCTGCAGCTTCTGGACGCGACGAGCACGCTCCAGCTCACTCAGCCAGCCGATGCCGCCGCCAACTGCAGCGGTGCAGCGGAATTGCACACCCATCTTCTGTGCCAGAGGCAGCAGCTCATCGTAGAAGGTGCAAACCAGTGCCTTGTTGGAGGTGACGATGTTCTTGCCGGCCTCGATCGCAGCACGGACGAACTCGTAAGCAGGATGCAGACCGCCCATGGCCTCCACCACGGTATCGATGGTGTTATCCAGCAGGACGCTCTTGAAATCCTTGGTGACCTCTGCATCGGGCAGGGACACATCCTCCAGGCAAACCACCTTGGCCACCTGAACGTCTTTCATATTGGAAGTGATGTCATAAACACCGCGGCCCACGACACCAAAACCCAACAGACCAATTTTCATGTTCTTTCCTCCGTATCTCTATCAATGTGCTTGCCACAGCGACATTTGCAACGCTACGGAAAACACTTGCTTTTTTATCTAAAACAGTATATCATATACCTACAGAAAATGCAATAGCATCTAAAAAACAAGGAAAATAAAGAAAAACACCCCGTTTTTGTGCGTTTTGGCATAGTCGGGGCATTCAGGAGGATATACCGTGATTTATCATTCGACTAGAAACGCATCTTTGCGCGCTGACAGCGCTCAGGCTGTCCTGGAGGGTCTGGCTTCCGACGGCGGTTTGTACGTTCCCGAGAAACTGCCCGAATTCGATTGGAAGAAGTGCCTGCAGGGCAGCACCATGGACATGGCTACCGATATTTTGTCCGCTTTGCTTCCGGACATTCCGAATATGGCAGAGCTGGTGCGCAAGGCCTACACCGGCAAGTTCGCCACCGAGGAGCTGACCCCGGCAGTCGCCGTGGGTGATTTCCATGTACTGGAGCTGTTCCACGGCCCCACATCCGCCTTCAAGGACGTAGCGCTGTGCATGCTGCCCCAGCTGCTCACCGCTGCCCGGAATGCCAAGGGCATGAAGGAGAATATCCTGATCCTCACCGCTACCTCCGGTGATACCGGCAAGGCCGCTCTGGAAGGCTTCAAGGACGTGGATGGCATTAAGATCTGCGTGTTCTATCCCGACGGCGGCGTTTCTCAGGTTCAGCGGGCTCAGATGGTCACCCAGGAGGGTGAGAATGTGACGGTTTGCGCTGTGGTGGGCAATTTCGACGATGCCCAGACCGGTGTCAAGCAGATCTTCTCCGCCTGCCGTGACAAGGAGCTGCCCAACAAGCTGTCCAGCGCCAACTCCATCAACATCGGCCGTCTGGCACCTCAGGTGACCTACTATTTCAAGGCCTACCGTGACCTGATGGATGCCGGCAAGATCCAGCTGGGCGACGAGGTGAATTTCTCCGTTCCCACCGGCAATTTCGGCGACATTCTGGCAGGCTATCTGGCCAAGAAGCTGGGTCTGCCCGTGGGTAAGCTGATCTGCGCTTCCAATGCCAATAAGGTACTTACCGACTTCATCCGCACCGGCACCTACGACCGGATGCGTCCTCTGTACAAGACCACTTCTCCCTCCATGGACATTCTGGTGTCCTCCAATCTGGAACGCCTGCTGTACCTGCTCAGCGAGGATGCGGAGCTGGTTGCCCAGCTGATGGAAAAGCTGAACAAGGAAGGCGCCTACACCGTGCCTGCGGATCTGCTGGCCGCCATTCAGGATCAGTTCTGGGCGGACTACTGCGACGATGCCGGTGCCGCTGAGGTGATGGGCAGAGTCTACAAGACCTGCGGTTACGTCTGCGATCCTCATACCGCCTCCGGCCGGCTGGCGGCCGAGAATTATGTAAACCAGACCGGCGACAATCGTGCCATGGTGGTGCTGTCCACCGCTTCTCCCTACAAGTTCCCCGAGGCGGTTCTGCAGGCCATCGGCGAAACTCCTGCCGGCAACGGCTTCGACCAGATGGAGCAGCTGAACGCCGTCACCGGCGTGGCAATTCCCAAGAATCTGGCAAACCTGCGTACCAAGACCGAGCGTCACACCGGCGTCATCGAAAAGACCGCCATGCTGGACTTCGTTCTAAATATCTAAAATACAAACCGGGCGTGGATTCTCCACGCCCGGTTTTTCATGCTCTTTACACAACATAAAAGTGAGGGGAGGGTCATCGACCCTCCCTTGTGTTTTATAAATGCAAAAGTGTTTTGGCGAACAGGAAGTACACCAGCAAGGACAATGCGTCCACGATGGTGGTAATAAAGGGGCTTGCCATCACCGCAGGATCCAGCTTGATGGCCTTGGCCAGAATGGGGAGCAGACAGCCCACCACTTTCGCCAGCACCACCGTCACCGCCAGCGCCAGACACACCACCAGATCTACCATCAGGGTGATATCTGCATTGCCAAACAGCAGTTTATCCACCAGCCAAATTTTGGCGAAGCACACCACCGCCAGCGCAATGCCGCAAAGCACAGCGGTGCGCAGTTCTTTCCACAGCACCACGCCGATGTCCTTAAACCGCAGTTCGTCCAGACTCAAGCCACGGATGACCGTAACGCTGGACTGAGAGCCGGAGTTACCGCCGGTACCCATCAGCATGGGAATAAAGGCAGAAAGCGCAATCTGTGCCGCCAGCGCATCCTCGAATGCCGTCATAATCAGACCCGTAAAGGTGGCAGACACCATCAAAAGCATCAGCCAAGGGATACGGTTTTTGAACAGCTCAAAAGGAGAACTCTTCAAATAGGGCTTTTCCGAGGGGGTCATACCGCTCATCAGCTCGATATCCTCGGTGGCCTCTTCTTCCATGACGTCCATGGCGTCGTCGAAGGTGACGATACCAACCATGCGGTTTTCGCCGTCCACAACCGGCAGAGCCAGGAAGTTATACTTGCTGAACATCCGGGCCACTTCTTCCTGGTCGGTTTGGGTGGTGACGGAGATCAGATTAGTTAACATAATATCTGTGACCGGGGTTTCGTCATCCTCAGCCAGCAGAAGATCCTTCACCGTCACCAGACCGATGAGCTTTCGACCCTCGGTGACGTAGCAGGTGTAGATGGTTTCCTTGTCCACGCCCTGACGGCGGATACGCAGGATCGCCTCCTCCACGGTCATGTGGGGGCGCAAGGACACGTATTCCGTGGTCATGATGGAGCCAGCGGAATTTTCCGGGTAGCGCAGAAGCTGATTGATGGTGTTGCGCATTTCCGGGTCAGCCTGCTTCAAAATCCGCTTGACCACATTGGCAGGCATTTCCACAACAATATCCGCCGCGTCATCGGCGTACAGCTCGCTGAGCACTTCCTTCAGCTCGTTATCGGAGAAGCCGAGGATCAGCAATTCCTGCGCATCCGGCTCCATTTCCACGAAGGTTTCCGCCGCCTGCTCCTTGGGAAGCAAACGGAACATCAGGGGGATCTGCTTATCCTCCAGATCCCCGAAAAGTGCGGCAATATCGCTGGGGTTCATGGTCACCAGAATATCCCGCAGAGTTGCATATTTTTTGTCCTCCAGCATTTTCTGAAGGGCTTTTTGTACGATTTCAAACCGTTCTGCCACAGGTGTTTCCTCCTCACAATTTTAGGATTCCTACACCGGGCGCAATTTCCTAAAGACCCACCGCAGCCGCGAGCCCCAGTCTACTTCGCCCAGGTATGCCGCTGCTACTGTTACCCGCGTCCATGCGATCGCCTCCTTGATTTCATAGTTACAAATATTTTACCCCCATTTTGATGAGATGTCAACGATAAATTGGAATTATTATGCCCTATTGACGGACGAAGGTCCGCCAGTGCCCTACAAAAGGGCTGTTTTGTATATTTCTCCAGTTGGCTCCATTGTGGAGTTGTAGGATTTTGTATATTTTGCTATAAACTTTTTTTGATAATTTATGTAAATTCCCCCTTTCCTAATTGACAAAAATGTGATATGTTATGCATGGGTAAAAATGACCTGTTTACAATCCGTCTATGGCGGTTATCAACCAAAGAAAGGAACTGTAACAATGACTGAAGAACTTTCCAAATTCCTATACTACTACCACAACGGCGTCAGCACCCACGCCTACGAATTCCTGGGCTGCCATCCCGAGAAGCGGGACGGCGTGGACGGCTTCGTATTCCGTGTTTGGGCTCCCAATGCCCAGAACGTCAGCGTCGTTGGCGATTTTAACTTCTGGAACGGCGACGATCTGTACATGCAGCGTATCTCCCACGGCGTGTGGGAGGCTTGGAGCCCCAATGCCCAGGAGGGTCAGGCCTACAAGTACCTGATCCACCACTGGTCCGGCCGCAAGGTCCACAAGATGGACCCCGTGGGCTTCCGCTCCTGCAAGGCTCCCGACACCTCCAGCGTCATCGCCCGCCTGGACAGCTACAAGTGGCACGACAGCCTGTGGATGGCTCGTCAGGCTCGCCGCGCTCCTCTGGAGAGCCCCATCAACATCTACGAGATGCACCTGGGCTCCTGGCGCCGCACCTGGGACGGCAACCGTTACCTGAGCTATGCTGAGATGGCTGAGCAGCTGCCCGGCTACCTGAAGGACATGGGCTACACCCACGTGGAGCTGATGCCCCTGAGCGAGTACCCCTACGATCCCAGCTGGGGCTACCAGGTTTCCAACTACTACTCTCCCACCAGCCGCTACGGCGCTCCCGACGAGCTGAAGATGCTCATCGACAAGCTGCACCAGGCCGGCATCGGTGTCATTCTGGACTGGGTCCCTGCCCACTTCCCCAAGGATGAGTACGGTCTGTACGAGTTCGACGGCGGCTGCACCTACGAGTATCAGGATCCCATGATGAACGAGCATGCCGAGTGGACCACCCGTATCTTCGACTGGGGCCGTCCCGAGGTTCGCAGCTTCCTGATCTCCAACGCTGTGTACTGGATCAACGAGTACCATGTGGACGGCATCCGTGTGGACGCTGTCAGCTCCATGCTGTATCTGGACTACGCCCGTCCCAACTACCGTCCCAACCGTTACGGCGGCCGTGAGAATCTGGAGGCCATCGACTTCCTGCGGGATCTGAACAAGGCCTGCTTCGAGTGCCGCAAGGGCATCATCACCTGTGCTGAGGAATCCACCGCATTCCCCATGGTCACCCGTCCCGACTATATGGGCGGTCTGGGCTTCCTGCTGAAGTGGAACATGGGCTGGATGAACGATACTCTGAAGTACATGAAGGACGATCCCGTGTACCGCAAGTACAAGCACAACCAGCTGACCTTCTCCATGACCTACGCCTTCTCCGAGAACTTCATCCTGCCTCTTTCTCATGACGAAGTTGTCCACCTGAAGGGTAGCCTGCTGAACAAGATGCCCGGTGACTACTTCTGGAAGTTTGCCGGCGCCCGTCTGCTCCGTGGCTACCAGATGGCTCACCCCGGCAAGAAGCTGTGCTTCATGGGCGCTGAGCTGGGCCAGTTCACCGAGTGGAACTTCAACAAGGACATCGACTGGACTGTTCTGGACTTCGAGATGCACCAGAAGATCAATCTGTTCTACAAGGAGCTGAACCACTTCTACAAGGAGCATTCCGAGCTGTGGGCCGATGACCTGAGCTGGGAGGGCTACCAGTGGATCCAGCCCGACGATGCCGATGCCAGCGTGCTGGCCTTCCGCCGCATCGATCCCAAGAAGGGCAAGGAGCTGATCTGCACCCTGAACTTCACTCCCGTGTGCCGTGATGATTACCGTCTGGGTCTGCCCAAGGCCGGTACTTACGAGCCCGTGTTCTGCTCCGACGACTGGCGTTACGGCGGCACCAACCAGCTGCCTCACGACGTCACCGCTGAGGAGGTTTCCTTCCGTGAGTATCAGTACTCCGGTCTGTTCCGTGTGCCTCCCATGTCTGTCACCTTCTACGTCCGCAAGCCTGAGCGCAAGGGCAAGAAGAAGGTAGAAGAGGTTGCAGAAACTGTAGAAACTGCCGAATAATGCTCTCTCGTGGGGCGGAGGTTCGCCTCCGCCCCACGTTGTCATTTTATAAGCACTTCCCCTTTGCCTCTCCCTTTGGCAGAGAGGGGTGTGCAATCACAAAGCCCTCTCAGTCACCGCTTTCAGCGGTGCCAGCTCTCCCAGAGGGAGAGCCAAGAAATTGAACATCAAGTAAAGGAGCTGTGACACACCATGTACTTTCAGAAAAAACGCTGTATCGCCATGCTTCTGGCCGGCGGCCAGGGCAGCCGTCTGAAGGTTCTGACGGAGAAAACCGCCAAGCCCGCCGTTCCCTTCGGCGGCAAATACCGCATCATCGATTTTCCCCTGAGCAACTGCGTCAATTCCGGCATCGACACCGTAGGCATCCTGACCCAGTATCAGCCCCTTGAACTCAACGAATATATCGGTAACGGCCAGCCCTGGGGCCTGAACAAGACCCACTCCCGGGCCCAAGTCCTGCCCCCCTATGAGCGCTACGACAAAAAGTCCGGCTGGTACAAGGGTACCGCCAACGCCATTTACCAAAATATCGACTTCATCGACCGGTACAATCCGGAATATGTGGTGATCCTCTCCGGTGACCACATCTACAAGATGGATTACGCCGCCATGATCCGCTACCATGAGCAAAATGAAGCCTCCTGCACCATCGCTGTGCGAAATGTCCCCTTGTCTGAGGCTTCCCGGTTCGGCATCCTGAACACCAACCCCGACGGCTCCATCTACGAATTCGAGGAAAAGCCCAAGCAGCCCAAGTCCACCAATGCCTCCATGGGTATCTACGTGTTCAACTGGAGTGTTCTGCGGGACGCACTCATTGCCGATGAGCAGAATCCCGATTCCTCCAACGATTTCGGCAAGAACATCATCCCCAGCCTGCTGAACGCCGGTCACAAGATGATGGCTTACACCTTCGACGGCTACTGGAAGGACGTGGGTACCATCGACTCTCTGTGGGAAGCCAACATGGAGCTTCTGGGCAAGGAGCCGGAATTCAACATCCGTGGCGACGAGCGGTTTAAGATCTATGCCCGCAACAGCGCACTGCCCTCCTCCTTCATCGACGAGGATGCGAAAATTTTCAATTCCTTTGTTGCCGAAGGCTCTGAGATCTACGGCACCGTGCGCCACAGCATCATTTCCGTGGGCTGTACCGTTGGCGAGGGCGCTCAGGTGGAGGACAGTGTGGTGATGCCCGGTGTGGTCATCGAGCCCGGCGCCATCGTCCGTCACGCCATTCTGGGCGAGAACAGCCGTGTCTGTCGCAACGCAGTGGTTGGCGGCGCTTACGGCCCCAAGGACAAAAAGAAGATCAGCGTCACCTCCAAGGGCGCTGTGGTAAAAGAAAACACCGTGCTTGCGCCCGGTGACATGCTGTAAGGAGGTATCGCTATGAACGTAATGGGCATTATTTTCGCCAATGACGCAACCATGGGCGACCTGACCAGCAAGCGCACCATGGCAAGCCTGCCCTTCGGCGGACGTTACCGTTTGGTGGACTTCCACCTGAGCAACATGGCCGCCGCCGGCATCCGGCATTTGGGTATCATCTCCCGGCACAACTATCAGTCCCTGATGAACCACATCGGCGATGCGGAGGAATGGGGCTTGGAGCTGGGCGAAGGCGGTCTGGAATTTCTGACTCCCTACGCCATGTCCACCACCGACCGCTACCGTGGCAAGCTGGAAAATCTCTACTCTGCCATGGATTTTCTGGAGTACGGCTCTGATGACGACGATGAGTACGTGGTCATGGCTGATTCCTCCGTGGTGAGCAACATGGATCTGCTGGCAGTGGTAGAATCCCATATCGCCAGCGGCAAGGACATCACTGTGGTCACCAAATCCGGTGTCGCCAACGGAGAAAAGCAACTGGATCTGGCGCTGAAGCTGGATGCCAAGGGCGAAATCGTGGATATGGCGGTAAATTACGCCGCTCCTGAGGGGTACCTGGCCTCCATGGACACCTTCGTGCTGTCCAAGAAGTTCCTGAAGCACCAGATTCGGGAGTGCGTGGCCCGGGATCGGTTCCACATGGACCGGGATCTGGTGATGGGTCTGTGGCAGAAGGGCTTTGCCACCATCAATGTTTACGAATTCGACGGCGTTGCCATGTACAACGAATCCATCGAAGAATATTTCCGCAACAGCTTGTCTTTGCTGGACAAGGACGTGCGCCACGATCTGTTCGGCCGCAACCACCCGGTGTTCACCAAGGTGCGTGACCGTGTGCCCAGCTACTACGGCGAGGACTGCGAGATCGAAAACTGTCTGGTCGCCGACGGCTGTTTCCTGGAGGGTGAGGCGGAAGATTCCATTCTGTTCCGTCAGGTCACCATCTGTGAGGGTGCCGAAGTGGAAAACTGCGTCATTATGAACGATGCGGTCATCGGCAAGGATGCCAAGCTGGAGTATGTGATTCTGGATAAGAATGTTACCGTCACCCCCGGCGCAGTACTCATCGGCACCAAGGCCAAGCCTATCATCATCAAGCGAGGAGAAACCGTATGAAAATAGCCATTCTTGCCTCGGAAGGCGCCCCCTACTGCAAATCCGGTGGTCTGGGCGACGTGATGGAGGCGCTTCCTTCGGCGCTGGCGAAGATTCCCGGTAACGAAGTGGTGCTGATTCTGCCTTACTATCACAAAATCAAGCACAACCCCAAGCTGGATGTGGAATACGTCGGCGATTTTCAGGTGGGTGTGGGCTGGCGCAGTCAGTACGCCGGCATCATAAAGCTGAAGAGTCGCACCGATGGGGTGCAGGTGTACTTCATTGACTCGGAGTATTATTTCGGCGGTCGGGATGCGGCAATCTACGGTCACGGCGATGACAGCGAGCGCTTTGCGTTTTTCTCCAAGGCTTGCCTGGATGCCATGGCCATCATGGGCTGGATCCCGGACGTGATCCAGTGCAACGACAGGCAGACCGCCCTGGTTCCCACTTACCTGAAGGCGCAATACCAGCCTCTCTTCCCCCGGACGAAGTGCATGTTTACCATCCACAACATCGAGTATCAGGGTTGGGCAGGCTCCAAATTCTTTGACGATGTGCTATACCTGCCCTGGGAGTGGCGGAGCTGTCTGGATATGAACGGCTCGGTGAACATGATGAAGGCCGCCATCGAAACGGCGGACATGATCACCACCGTGTCCGAAACCTACGCCCGGGAGCTGATGTACCCCTACTACGCCCACGGTCTGGATCCCATCATTGCAAATGCCTACTGGAAGCTCACCGGCATCACCAACGGCATTGACACCAATACCTTTAATCCTGCCACCGATCCGGCACTGCCTGCCCACTTCTCTGCCGAGAATTTTGTGGACGGCAAGGCCGCCTGCAAGGCCGCACTTCAGCAGGAAGTGGGGCTGCCGGTGAAACCGGGCACGCCTCTGCTGGTGATGGTCACCCGTCTGGCGGGGCATAAGGGTCTGGATCTGCTGTGCTATATCGCCCGCAGACTGCTGTGGGAGGAGGACGTTCAACTGCTGATCCTGGGTACCGGCGAGCCTCGGTTTGAGAGCTTTTTCGTGGATCTTTCCCGGGAATTCCCGGATAAGGTGGCTGCAAAGATCACCTTCAACCTGGGTCTGGCGGCACGGATCTACGCCGGTGGCGACATCTACCTGATGCCCTCCAAGAGTGAGCCTTGCGGCCTGAGCCAGATGAACGCCATGCGTTACGGCACAGTGCCGGTGGTTCATGCCACCGGTGGTCTGAAGGATACGGTGCCTCCCTGCGATGAGCAGGGACGTGGCGGTCTGGGATTTACCTTCCAGAGCTACAACGGCGACGATTTCCTTGCGGCTGTAAAGCGTGCGGTGCATCTGTACCGGGATAACCGGGAAGGCTTCCGGGCTCTGCAGAAAAAGGAAATGGAGCAGGACTTCAGTTGGGATAAGCCTGCCCAGCGGTATCAGTCTTTGTTCCGGCAAATGCTTACTTGGTAATATGAACCACCCGGGGACTCTTTCTCCGGGGGGATTTTTATGCCCTCCAACTTGCTCCGCAACCGATGGTTGACAAATTTCCAACCGTGGGGTGGTTGTGCAGATGTGCAAAATTCGCTATAATAGCCCCAAGAATAGAAAAGGAGGCGGAAAAAATGACCGACACGACCTTAGGTCAACGCATTGCCGAACGGCGCAAGCTTTTGGGACTCTCTCAAGAGAGCTTCGGAGAAAAGATGGGCATATCCCGGCAGGCGATTTCCAAATGGGAGGCTGACAACAGCACCCCGGAGGTGGAAAAGCTCATCACCATGAGCAAGCTCTTTGGGGTGAGCGTGGATTGGCTGCTGGGTACGGAGGAAGAGGAAGAGCCGTTTCAAATCGCAGCGGCATTCCGTATGCCCCGTCAGGAGCCGGTGACACCGCCGCCTGCCCCGGAACCGGAGCAGGAAATTGCTGATCCGGAGCCTCCCGCTGAGGAACCGGAAGCGAAAAAGCTGCCCCTGAACTGGCTGAATATCCTCTGTGCAGCCGTGGCGGTGATCAGTCTGGTGCTGTCCATTATTTCCATGAACCGCTCCATGGATACGGGCTCAGACCATGCGGATCCTGACCTCGCCTATCAGGTGAGCCAGCTGGAAGAACAACTTGCAGACGCAAAAAAACAGCTTGCAGATCTAAACAAGATCGATGATCACTATGCTCTACTCATCCACGAAACAGGAACAGATATCAGAGATCTTCAGCAGGATCTGGACTCTATGATGGCACTCCTGGAGAATTACGGTAAGCCAGAGAATCCTCCGGCAAATATCTTGCCCACTTACAACGGCCTGAGCAGCTGGTCCATGAATGCACAGCTGGCGGACACTCTGGATCAAATCAAGATTCTCTTCCGTGCCATCCCCTCGGAGGAACTGAAAGGCATCCGATTCATCGCTGAAGTCAATGGTGAGAAAGTGGAGACAGATTGCGACGTGTCCGAAGGGATCTATACAGCGGAGCTGTATGTGACACCTGCCGACGGCTATCGATACATATTAATATTAAAACATCTGGACGGCACTGAGGAGCGCATCACCTTGGAGGGGCACGGTCTTGCCAACCTGACTAAACCCTCCGACATTGGAATGGTTCTGGAGGAGTGGGAGGAATCCATATTCAATGACGCCCACAATGAAACAAGTTTTTGGATCGGTTGGCAGGCGGTTTTCCTGCAGACCCCCGACTTGACACCGGAGGGCGCTCATTGCGAATGGTCGAATTTACAGATCAGCCACTATTATAATGGTGTGCCTCTGGAACAGCAGGTTCTTGAGCAATATTTGAAAGATGTGGATTTGAGAGGTGGAATGATCCATTTTACGATACCCAGCCTTACCTACAAACTCCCCTACCTGCTGGACGGTGATCGGCACGAGCTGCGGATGGAGGGTACGTTGATCATCGATGGCGTTGCCAAGGATTTTTCCTTCCCCATGGCAAAATGGGTGATCGAACAACAGAAAATGGTGCGGCAGTAATTTTTCTACAAAAGGGAGGGTTGCCCCTCCCTTTTGCGCTGGTTAATGATTGTTTAGCGTAAAGCTTCCCCCTGGGGGGAAGCTGGCAAAAATCTTTGATTTTTGACTGATGAGGGGTCAAATGTGCGTTCTTTTACCAATGTACCCCTCATCCGCCTTGCTTCGCTCGGCACCTTCCCCCCAGGGGGAAGGTCTTGTAAACAATCATTTATATTCCAAACTTTTTATGAATATGATCGAAAATCCCTTGCATTTTGCAACTTTTCGATATATACTAAATACATATTATGTAAACGAAGGGCGTGTTACACATGGAAACTGCACAGGCTACCGTCGCCACTGTATCACAGCGGATCATCGGACAAGTCCGCCGGGTGGTCATGGGTAAGGATCAGACCATTTTATGGGTACTTGCCACGATTCTTGCCAAGGGTCACATCCTTATGGAGGACATCCCCGGCGTGGGCAAAACCACCCTGGCACTGGCGTTTTCCCGGGTGTTGGGTCTGGACTGCAACCGTGTTCAGTTCACGCCGGATGTACTGCCCTCTGATGTCACCGGCTACTCTGTTCTCCAGCAAAGCACCGGCAAGATGGTCTACCAGCCCGGTGCGGTGCTTTGCAATCTATTTTTGGCTGACGAGCTGAACCGTGCCACCTCCCGTACCCAGTCCGCCTTGCTGGAGGCTATGGAAGAAGGTCAGGTCACCGTGGACGGCATCAGCCACCCCATTCCTGCGCCCTTTATCGTCATTGCCACCCAGAATCCCACCGGTGCCGCCGGTACTCAGCTCCTGCCGGACAGCCAGATGGACCGTTTTGCCGTGTGCCTGAGCATGGGCTACCCGGAAAAGCGTGACGAAGTGGCCATGGTACTGCGCCGTCAAAAGGCCGACCCCATGAAGGAACTGACCCCGGTGGTCTCCCGAGAGGAGCTTGTACATCTGCAGAATTTGGTTTCTCAGACCTATATCTCCACCGCCGTGGTGCAGTACATTGTTGAGCTGGTCAGCGCCACCCGGAAGCATCCAGATCTGACCCGTGGTGCCAGTCCCCGTGGTACTCTGGCGGTAACTGCCATGGCAAAATCCGTCGCCCAGCTTCAGGGTCGGGACTTCGTAACCCCGGAGGATGTGCAAACGGTGTTTGCCGATACCCTGGCTCACCGCCTGCTCCTGAGCCCCTCGGCTGAGGAGTCCGGCACCACCGCCAAGGAGATTTTGAACAAGATTCTGGCCTCTGTGAAGGCACCTTCGGTGGATTGATATGTTCAAAAATTGGGTTCTTTACCTGCTGTCATGGCTGGTATGCATCATCTTCTACTGTGCCTACCAGCAATGGTTCGCATGGATCGCACTGCTGATACTGTTGGTGCTGCCGCTGTTTTCCCTGCTGTGCAGTCTGCCCGCCATGCTCAGCGGCTCGCTTACCATAAACGCCCCAGAGGTCGTAACCACTGGGGACGTTTGTCATGTAAATTTGGGATGCAAATGCCCATTCCCCACCCCTTTGTGGCGGTGCAGCATCCAGGTGGAGCATCCCATGACCGGCAAAACCTGGGAGCTTGCCAATGACGGTCAGCTTCCCACCAACCATTGCGGTGTACGGATCTTGCATGTGGAAAAAGCCCGCATTTACGACTATCTGGGGTTGTTTGCCCTTCCTTTGCGAGGGGCTGAACAATTTTCCGTCACCGTCCGCCCGCAGCCGATCCCCATGGCGCTTCCCAACTCTTCAAAACAAGGCCGTGCCCTTCGCTGGCAGGGAAAACCCGGCGGCGGCTACTCGGAAAATCATGAGCTGCGCCTCTACCGCCCCGGCGACAGCACCCAGCAGATCCATTGGAAGCTGTCGGCAAAAACCGGGCGGCTGATCCTCCGGGAGCCGCAAATTCCCGTGGGCAGCACCGTAACACTGCGGCTGAACCGTGGCACCACGCCCGGAGAAGCAGACCGTGCCACAGGTCGACTCCTTTATGTATCCCAACAGCTTCTGGCGCAAGGCCTCCGTCTGCGCATTCTGTGCCAAGGCACCAGCCTTCCGGCGAATTCTCCGGAAGAACTGCTCCGCTCGGTGGATGCGCTTCTTGCCATGCCCCTGAGCTGCGAGCCTGCCACCCAGTCCGGTGGCTATTGGATCGGAGGTGACCTCCATGAAACGTGAGCCGAGCCTCTCTCAGATTTGGGCGGTCATCGTGAGCTTTTGCCTCAGCTTTGGTGGCGTAGCCGCCATGGTCACGGCCTTTTCTCTGGAGGAAAATCTGGTCGTTTTGGTCTTTGGGTGCGCACTTTGGGCAGTATTGGCAACATTTCTTATGCGCTGGCGCTTCGGCTGGGTGGGCTATAGCCTTCTGCTGGGGCTGATGCTCCTGAGTAAAAGGTTCTGGCTCCAAGGCAAGTTCCTCTGCCTGCAAATTACCCAAATTTACAGCGCCGGATATGGCTTCGAGGTCCCCGGCTGGCTGCAGGATGCCGAGCAAACCACTATGATCCTACCGCTGCTGTTCATCGCTGGCATCGTTGCTGTGGTGGCGGTGTGGACGATTTTGTACCGGCGCAGAGCATTCTGGGCGGTGGGCGTAGCCCTGCTACCCCTGATTTCCTGCCTCATCGTCACGGTGACAGTGCCGGACAATTTCGCTATCGTATTCCTGCTGGGAGCGCTGGCGTTGCTGATTTTGACCCAATCCACCCGCCGGCAGGATTCTCATCAGGGCAATCGCCTCTGTGGCATGCTTTCTGTACCCATTGTGGCGGGACTGCTCCTTCTGATGGCGTTGGTGCCCCGGGAAAGCTACCGCCCCATCCGCTTCCCGGATTGGATGTCCTACCAATACGGTCAGTCAGTCGACACGCCCCAGGAGCCCCAGCTGCAAAACAAGCTCGACTCCCACGTTGACCTCACCCATGAGGGCTACCGAAAGATGTCCAAAGCCGCGGTAATGGATATCACCACCGATTATAACGGCAAGCTGTACCTCCGTGGTCGCCATTATCACACCTATACCGGCACCGCCTGGAACAGCAACCTCACGCTGCAGGAAACCTTCATCACCCCATCGAAAGCCTGGGCCAGCGATGCCAACTATTCCATAACCATTTCCTACAGAAAAACAGCAGATTACCGGCATATTCCCTACTATCCAAAACAATCTCAAAGATTTAACGGTGGTATGGTACTGGGCAGCACAAAGGAACCCTACAGCTACACCTTCAGCCCCCTCAGGGCAAACTGGCGGCAGCAGTGGCTGGATCTGTCCACTTCCCCTCCCCATCAAGAATATGATTACCTGCACCTATCCCAGGAAACTCTGGAGTGGGCAGGCCCCCTGGTACTCCAGCTCCAAAGCCCCACCAGCGCCTGGAATACCCTGAGCGTAGCCCAGGCAGTGGAGAAATATGTGCAAAACAGTGCCACTTACTCTCTGGATACCCCCCGCCCACCGGCGGATACCGAAGATTTCGTCTATTGGTTTTTGAATGAGAGCGATACCGGCTACTGCGTCCACTTTGCCAGCGCCGCAACGGTGCTGCTGCGAGCGGCCGGTGTGCCTGCCCGGTATGTGGAGGGCTATACCGTGGATGTCAACTCCCAGAAAACCACCATCAGTGGGGACATGGCCCATGCATGGGTGGAGTATTATGTAGAGGATTTGGGTTGGGTCATTATGGATCCCACACCTGCCGACTCAGAGCAGCCTACTCCGCCTGCCACCACTACTCCCACACAGCCTTCGCAGCCTACCGCTCCCAGCACAACTACCCAAGCCACCACGTCTGCCCCTGCCTCCACAGTGCCCACTACCGCCAAGCCTGAAGAGCCTTCCGTGCCTGAGTCGGAGACATCCCGGGTCTTTAGGAAACTGCTGTGGTGCTTGCTCGGCATCGTTGCAGGTCTTTTACTCTTGGTTGGGCAATGGCTGACCCGCCGCTGGTGGAAGCTGCGGAAGCTTCGGCAAGGGCATCCCAACCGGCAGGCGCTGGCCCGATACGTAGAGGCAAAGCGGCTTGCAAAATTGCGGCACTTCCCCGTTCCCGACGAGCTGCGTACGTTGGCAGAAAAGGCGAAGTTCAGCAATCATCCCCTGACCCGTCCAGAGCTAGGCAGGTTCGACGCATTCTGTGCCGAAAGCATTCAGGCGCTGTGCGAAGAACATTGGTACTGGCCCATCCTCCTGCGCCTGGTTTTTGCATTGTGCTGATGTGATAAATGATTGTTTGGCGTAAAGCTTCTCCCTGGGGAGAAGCTGGCAAAAATCTTTGATTTTTGACTGATGAGGGGTAAAATTTGGGAAATCGCAAGTTTTTGGTATATACCCCTCATCCGCCCCAGTGTGCGCACTGGGGCACCTTCCCCCCAGGGGGAAGGTCTTGTAAACAATCATTTACGCTCCATACATACAAAAAATCCCCTCGGCAATATGCCGAGGGGATTGCTACGTTGTTCATATTAGTTCCAAGCGCCATAGTCCGGCCGCTGTTCATCAGTTCTCGTGGGCCAAGTAAAACCAGTCCATGCATCACTGGTAGTAATCACGTCTTCAACCACGAATTCCAGCACGTCCATCTGTGCATCCTGATATTCTTCTTTCATATTCTTTCCTCCTTTCGTACAAAAATACATTCTCTTTTCTTATATTTTAGTACGAAAGTTTATCTTTGTCAAGAATTTGTTGTTGCATTTATCCATTGACTTGCGCTTTAAATCCCGCCATATTTCGACGATAGCACCTCTCGGGAGTAAAAATCGTATCCGCATTGTTGTTGACCGTATCCAATGTGATATTCGTACCACACCCCACATACAGCCGGTGCCCCAAATCAGAGCCATCGTCAGCATTGTCAATGCGGATTTTTCCCGTGTCCTCCAGTACTGTGCTGTTACTGATTTTCAGCACATTATCTCGTTCTCCCAGTGCGTGTCGGAAGGCAATCGCGTGGGGTACAATCTGAGGCACTCGCAGACCGCAGTCTGGGTCAACCGCAAGCTGTTCTTCCACGTCTGCCCTATACTGCAGCAAATCAAAATTCACTGCAGGAGCGCCCCCAATCACACAGTTGTCCATGTACACCGTAATCTCAGATCCGCTCCCCACATAAGCGCACGCTCCAAAACTTGCCGCAGTAGACTTTATCTCATCTGCATGCTGGCCCAAATATCCACACCGGGTATATGCATCACATATATAATTCAGATACTTTTCCCCAGATTCGCCACCTTCCACTCCAGGTCTATCTCCCGATGCAAAGTACAAACCGCCATGGGTCCAACCAGTAAAGATACCACCCTGCACATACAAATGTCCCCCATTTTGACAGCCACTGTGGCATCCTGTAACATCCGTGTTAACAAGATAACACACACCGCCGTTATCCACACCAATTGCCTTTTTACCATGAGCAGAGTCTGCAAACACTACAGAATTTACAATCACCCCTGTGCCGTTATTTCGCACGCCCGCACACCCGGCCTCTGTACTACTGGTATGGCTGATAACCTTGCACATATCCATATTCAGCCAATTGCCTGCATAATTCTCAATGCCAGTCGAGTTACCCTGCACACTCTCGCTGTTTACTTTGCACCGCTCCATGCATATCGATCCTGCAGTGCCCACTCCCCACACCATACCAGACTGGCTGTTTGCCATAATCGTGCAGTCCACCATCTGCATATTGCCGGATTCATTGGATACGCCCCAAATAAAGCTTGTCTGACTTTCCACCGCTACCGCACAATTCTCCAGTTTCAGATTTGCGCCGTTATTAAATACACCATAGCCATCGATAGCCTGCGTGCTGCAGTGAATGCTGCAGTTCTTCATTTCCATTTCCGCAGTGCCAAGGATCATTACCGTCGCCGCAGGAACATACATCTCACCGGTAGACAAAGAAATTGCCTCCAACTCCACATTCTCCACCTTTGCCTCGCCACCGATCATCAGTCCGTTGGCACGATCCTGTCCCTCTGCTTTCAGCTGACCACCAAGAATCTCTGCCTCTGTGCCAGGATTGCATTGCACAGCACGGGCATGAGCATAGTGATAATTCAAGCAGGTATTTTCTGCAGAAACAGATACATCCTCCATCACTAACTTACCGACAGTCACTTTCACTGCAGTAACGTTATCAGGAAAATTTCCCACAGCATCGTAATTACCACCCATAATAGTCAACTTTTCGCCACTGGCAACCACCGCCTCTGCGGATCCGCCGTTACCACTGCGCAAAATCCGGCTGCCGGGCGCTGTTCCATCAATGGTACACACCGTTCCTGCCTCAAACTTCAAAGCGCCTCCAGTGAGCGTCAGCACCTTTCCACCCAATACCAGTACCATAGAGTGCGCCACATTTACCTGACCGTTCTCAGTTACGTCATCAAGCAATACAACATGGCGCACACCGGCTACATCAGTATCTGCTGCCACTTTAGCTCCAGCTACATCCGCCAAAGCACCAACGTCCGCCACTGCATCGGTCAAAGAATAATAATACTTCATTTTTTCCTCCTCATTCTGTCCGGATATCCTCCCAGGTACCCAGAACCTCCAGAATATACAGTCCCGACTTCTTATTCAGCTGCACACCGCCATAACTGCACACTCCACCGGCGGCAGTCCATGCTGCCGCCACCTGTGCGGCGGCATCCTCACAGCCGCTGGCCCCCTGCTGATACCGCTGGCACACCGCCGCCACATAGACCGTCTTCCCCGGCTCTACCTTCTGCACATTCACAGCCACCCGAACTCCGGTAATATTGGGCTGACGACTATAGGGATACCCCCGGGCAACACGAAGCCCTGCGTCCTTCAGCTTGGAAATAGCCTGCTCCAAAGTCAATTGCCCCATGTATCCTTAATACCTCCTTCAACGCACAGCCCCCACCAGTACACCGGCCCACCAGCATCTCGATAAGCCTCCGCTCTGAGAATGCTGTACACCGTGCCATCCAGATGCACCTCATCGCCTTCATCCAGATCCACATCCGCCGGGCCAATGTACAGATACTGCCCCCGGGGCACGATGCCCAAGGGGCTCACCTGCGGCTCCATACGCTGAAGAGTTTTCGCCTTGCTGGGCTGAAACAGCGCCTTCAAATCGTATATCGTGCCGTGATGACGCACCTGCATAGGCACGCCGTACTGCCGCAGGAGCTTGCTGATCATCTGCCGCATCCTATACCCCCCGGAAACAAAACCGATCCTTCAAATAAGGGCCGATCATCAGCTCCGCCTGATACCGCAGACAATTTGCCGCCGCATCGTTTCCGGAGCGTCGCAGCGTCACATCCCCTGCTGTCAACTGCTCCACCCCATCCATACCCTCAGTATCCGATAAAGCCGCCAGCGCATACAAGCTGGCCGCAGCGATAAAATCCGCCTTGCAGTCATCGGGGGCCAGCCCATCCCGTAGCCGGTTGGCAAGGGAAGCTTCCGCTCCCCTGCACAAAATCTTCAGCAGCGCCTCTCTTTCCGGCAGTAAACCGCCGGAAAGGAGGATCGCCTGAGCAAAAATCTGATCCGTCAGGCTCATACGTTCAGCACCGCCACAGCGCCGTCGCAAATCTTGCCGAAGCCGGAGATGGAGGTGATGGCGGCACGCTCCAGCTGACGGTCGATGAGCTTGTCATACTCCACCAGCACGTCGCCGGCACGCACCAGCTCCAGAGCGTAGCGATTGTCCAGACCGATGATCACGCCGTCAGCAACAGCGCCGGTACGATGCAGCTGAGCGCCCAGAGGAGTGGACAGCTTGCCGGTGCCCTGGAAATTCAGACCGGTCATGGGATTCTGCAGTTCGGGAATCTTCAGCAGACTGGTCATGGTGCCGGTGGAGCACAGAATGGTGTTCATGGTGTAGGGATCGAACTTGCCCCAGAATTCCACCAGCTGATCGTAGCCCAGCGTACCCTTGGAGCCGGAAATGGGGCTGGTACCCACGGTGTACTGGATGGCGGCGTTGTCGTTGCCGTCGCCATTGATCAGCACATTCACCGCATCAGCCAGCTGCTGCTTCTGGATGTAAGCGCCGATCTGGCGCAGCATGACGCTGAACAGATCCAGCTTCTGGAATCGGATAGCCTCGTAAGAAGCAATCAGCATTCTGCCACGCTTGGTAAGGCTCACCAGATGCTCCTTGGTCTTAACCTCGGTGGTGGGAATCTCGGCACCCTCAGCCACGTCCTTCAGCTCCTTGTCCTCGTCGGTGGGATTGGAGTAGATGGAGCGATAGTCCAGAGAGTCAATGACGGTGGTGGTAGCGGTGATGGCAGGCAGGATGTCATTTTCCTCCATGCCCTGACGGACGGTACGTGCGATGTACTCAGGGAACAGCACAGCGCTGTCCATGGTGCGGAAGAACTTCTCCACAGTGGAAGAGCCGGCGCCCTTGGCACGGATGCCGACGCGCTTCAGCTGACGCTGAAAGGCGTCGGTGCCTTCCAGAGCAGTGCCCCGATAGTTCTCGCTGGGATCCAGAGATTCCAGCACCTGAGTAAAGCTCATGCCCTCCTGACGGTACATACCCTTTTCCAGTTTCAGATTGTCGTAACCCATTTTTCAATTTCCTCCTAAAATAAATGTATATGGCAACCGGTCTCGCCGGTAATACCTAAATATCGTAGGGGCCGATGCCCACATCGGCCCGAATCGGCATCAAATCAAGAACCCACTCTCCAGCTTTTCTCCCTGAAAAGCCGCACTGGGAAGCTGACACCGCACCGGATACATCTGCTCCACCCGTTCCTGCAAAGCGGACTTGAGCTTGGTCAGTTCCACCGGGTCAGCCTTGCTCAACACACCCCGAAGCACCGGCTCCTCAACCCCCAGTTCCAATGCCAGACACAGCCGCACAACCTCGTCGCTCAGCACCTTCCGATACTGCTGCCCCAGCTGAGCATCCTTCATCAGCGCCCGATACTCGCTCTGGGCACCAAATTCCTCCGCCAGCTCCTTCAGGCAACGACGCCCAGCCATCGACTTCAAAACCCCGGCGTCCCGCTGAGCAGGCACCGCCACAAAGGAGAATTCGTAGGCATCCATGGGCTCCCGGAGAATGGCGCAGCATACCTGCCCATCGTAGCTTTCTCCCTTCACATGACCGCAGGTGCCATACTCTCCGCCACACACGGAGCAAACCGCCATCCCCATGGCGCACCCCACAGACACTTCCTTCTTAATGCCTGCTTCGATGTCGGCAATCACCTCGTCAGCGGTACCACCCCGACGAATGTACGCCCAAGCCTTGATAAAGCTGACCCCATCCTGCTTCACAACCTCCGTGGCAAAAATCCGCGCCACCTGAGAATCGCTGCTCCACTTGTGGTCAACGATGCCGGTCTTGCCGATGAACAGCTTCGCCAGAGTGGGCAGCGCAGCGGTGTCAAACCGCTCCCCATCCCGATCCACCTGATCGTCGCACAGCCGCAGAGAGAATACATATACCTGCTCCGCAGACAAATTCCCCTTTGCCTGGGCATTGATGGCCTCCAACTGCGCCGCCGAGGGCACACCCCCAACCCCAACTTCCGTTTCCTTCTTAATTTGCATAATAAACCTCCTTAAAATTAACCTCTCCTAGCCTTCTCCGCCTGAGCCTTGTACAGATCCGCCTGAGCCTCCTGGGTAATATCCTGCAGACTAATGTCATTCCACAGAATCTCCACCCGGTCATCCAGACCCTCCAACGCCAAAAACGTCCGACAGATCTTCACCACCGCCGGCTCCACGGTACGCCGCAGCGCCCACAGCTCAGAGGTGAGAATATCCGCCTGCTGAGTGCTCATCCGTTCAGTGGTACTCCAGTTCATGCCCAGCAGGAAGGGAGGCAGACCGGTTTTCGCCACCAACTGCTCCAAAATCTGCCGTACCGGCACCTGAGAATCCAGAATGGGAGCCTCACCGCCGATGACCTTGATCTGCACATCTCCCACAGCCACAAAATCCCGAACGGTACCGTTTTTGCCGTCCTCCATGGCCTTGGCCCACTCCTGCGCCACCTGCGCTCCACGCTCCTGGGCCGCCGCAGGGTCAAGATCGTCACCGCCGCAAATGACGCTGTAGCGCACATTCCCGGCCCGTTCCCAGTTGGAACCGATGGTGGCGTAAATTTTCATCAAAATCTCCGCCAAAAAGGGCATCCCCCGGAAGAGGCTCACCCCATAGGGATGCTCCGGCTCCGGATCCAGCGCGGTAAACAGCAAAAGATGCTGATAAGGCAGCGGACGCAACCGGCCGGTGTCATCCGGGCCCCACAGCACGATGTCCATAGGCGAACCATCCTGCTGAATCTCCAGCGCCGTGGCATCTCCCCAGCACACGCCCCGTACCCGATCACCGGCGACTACAATTTCGCCCACCGCCCGACCGATGGTCAGCAGGCTGTCCACATACCCTCCAAGGAAGCTGTCGATGCCCACCTGACCCCGACCGCAGGGGACATTTCGCAGAAAACTCTCCAGTTTTTCCTGCGCGGCAGGATTTTTGCACTTCACCTGAAAACCGCCGGAAAGCCTGACCAGTTTCCCCACCGCCGCATCCAGCACGGGAATTGCCTCCCGAAGCTGACGGTAGATCCGCTCCTCACCGCCGCCAAGGGGCACAAACCCCCGCAAATCGGTGAATGGATGTACATTTCCACTGCGAAGCTGACAAACCGCCGCCACCCCCGTCTTTTTTTGCTTTTTCCTCATAAAATACTCCTTTCCATATTCCTGCCATAAATGATTGTTTATGTGATTAACGAACAGCACCCCTTGGCCCCCTCTGACGAGGGGGCTGGCACGCCGAACGGCGTGACTGGGGGAGAGAAAAATGTTGCGATTATCGCAAACTCACAATAGATTAAGCTTTTTTATCTC
>JAZONA010000089.1:0-3143 GCA_045654265.1 Faecousia sp. | reverse complement strand
TTCATCTTTTCCTCTTTGCTAAACTTTCTGTGTGGTATTCCTTTCTTGCCCATTGTTTCACATCCTTTCCAAATCCATTATACTACGAAAAAGTAGACACCCACACTTTTGTGAGTGTCTACTTTTATTTTACAGGTGCACAGCCGTAAGGCTGCTCCTGATTTTTTATTTGGTGCCGGTGATCGTGAAGATCCGATTCATTTCGGTATATTTCTGATCGTCGATGTGATCGAAATTCAAAAGAGAAGCGGATTTATGCTTGATAAACACAGACTGGAAGAATCGGGCAATCCAGTAGAAGGGCAGAAGAAACGGGACTTTGGCAACCGAGGGGAAACGCTGCTTCATTTTGTTCACCCCAGGGAACAAAATTTGCATCCGGTAACGGAATTTGTTGAATGCCAAGTTGCCGCTGCCCTGCGAAATGCAGATGGCACGACGGGTTTCGTTATTGCCAAACATTCCGCAGCCCGCCAAATAATCCGTGACAAGGCGGCTGTCGTCATCGGATTCACCGTCGCCCAGCCAAATGTTGGCAAGCTTCTCCATATAAGCTGCATAGGCGTCCAGCTTGTGAGCCTTCAGCTCCTGGTCTAAATACTGCCGATCAAGCTCTTTGCCGTGAGCCTGCATAAAAACATAAATATCAATGATGCCCTTCATGCCTGAACCACGGGCCATAAAGTGCTTGTGCATATGGATCAGATGGAAAACATAAAAATCTTCCCAGGACATCCGGAAAATGTGCTTGCGTCCGGGGAGTGCCACGGCGTTATTCCAAATGCGACTTTCCCATGCGTCCCGGCCGGGAGCGTCCAAGGTCAGGTTTCGATGCAGCTCCATGTACATCCAGGGTTCCTTGGAGAAGCTGTCGTGATAGTCGATTTCTTCCTCTTCCTTGACCTTATAGCCTAAGGATTCCATCCAGGGATTGATGGTGTCCCGATCCAGTTGACGCAGCAGTACATCGAAATCCGTCATACTGCGCATAATGGGGGCGGGGTAGAGCTGACGAAGCCAGTAACCCTTCAGCGGGATGCAATCAACGCCTGCGGCTTCCGCTGCGTCCAGCCATTTTTGAATTTCAAGATCCTGGTTGATGACCTTGGGGATCTGCATCATATTGCGCCGCTCCAATGCGGTGCGGACTGATTGCAAATGCGGATGCCGGCAAATTTCCGGATAAACCAGACTCACAATTTGCTGGCTCTGAATCAAAGCGGACAGCGCTTCCAGGTCGCAATCCGCCGGCATGGGCGGAAGCTCCGTGTGCAGCAACGTCGCCCGGACTAATTCAATTAGATAATCGTTATGCGGTGCGTTGGCACGAATACCCATGGTGTTCTCCTTTGGTAAATATGTTCGCAATCTTAAGTATTATATATGAAAATAACGGGCATTGCAATAGGAAATGAAAAAAAGATTGCATATTGGCAGAAAAATGGGTATGATAAGAGCAAGGAGCTGATACTTTGGATACGTTGATTGAAAAGCGTCTGGATATTTTACGAACCCAGGCACCGGATTCTATCGGGAATCTGTTGGATTTGCGACTGTTGGAGATGGGGGAGGATACCTATACCTTCCGGGGAAAGACCGAATATTGGATGCGCAATGTGGCCGGAACTCTGCATGGAGGCATGGGCGCAACGCTGGCGGATCACGCTATGGGTACCATCGTGTGGTGCCTGTTGCCGGAGGGGACAAAATCTGCCACCACAGCGCTGGAACTGAAATATCATCGGCCTTTGATTCCCGGGGAGGACGTGCGTATTTGTGTGCGGATCGTGTCTAAAACCAAGAGCCTGATTCACATGACGGCAGAGCTTTTCCGGGATTCTGCGCCGGAAAAGTTGTGTATTTCCTCCAGTGCGACCTTTTTTGTGAAAAATAATGCTTGACAAATACGGTGGGGCGTGGTAGAATAGCCCAGTAATAAAGAAGGCTGAACATCCGCCTCACCGCAAGCATAAGCGACACGGTTAATATTCCACATGCCCTTGGGGATAAAGTGCGAGTATGCGGATGCTTTGGCATCCGCTTTTTTGTTGTTAATGGAGGTGCTTATCATCGCTAAGTTAGATCATCAGCTCAATGACGAGATTCGCGACAAGGAAATCCGCCTGATCGGTGCAGACGGTGCCCAGCTGGGTATTATGTCCGCCGCCCAGGCCAACGAAATGGCAGACGAGCAGGGTCTGGATCTGGTTAAGATCTCTCCCAATGCCGTGCCCCCCGTGTGCAAGATCATGGACTATTCCAAGTTCTGCTTCGATCAGAAGAAGCGTGAAAAGGAAGCCAAGAAAAATCAGCGGGTCGTTGAGACCAAGGAGATCCGCATGAGTCCCAGCATTGACACCAACGACTTCAATACCAAGGTTAAGGCCGCCCTTAAGTTCCTGGGCGACGGTAACCGGGTTAAGGTCAGCGTCCGCTTCCGCGGTCGTGAGATGGCTCACACCAACCTGGGTGAGAAGCTGCTGATGGATTTCGCCGAAAGCTGTGCGGAGATCGCCAACATGGAGAAGAATCCCAAGCTGGAAGGCCGTTTCATGGCGATGTTTTTGACCCCCAAGAATAGCAAGTAATTTACAAAAGATTTCGGAAGGAGAACCTACTATGCCCAAGCTGAAAACCCATAGCGGTGCAAAGAAGAGATTCAACCTGACCAAGAGCGGTAAGGTTAAGAGAGCCCACGCTTTCAAGCGTCACATCCTCACCAAGAAGACCACCAAGCGGACCCGTCATCTGCGTGCTACCGCTTACGCCGACATGACCAATGTCGACGCAATCAAGAAGATGATTCCGTACAAGTAAGTCGAATAGGAGGATACAGAAATGGCAAGAGTTAAAGGCGCAATGATGACGCGCAAGAGAAGAAATGCTACCCTGAAGCTGGCCAAGGGCTACTGGGGTTCCAAGTCCAAGCACTTCAAGATGGCCAAGCAGCAGGTCATGAAGTCCGGCAACTACGCTTTCGTCGGCCGTAAGCTGAAGAAGCGTGATTACCGCCGCCTGTGGATCACCCGTATCAGCGCTGCTGTCGCTCCCTACGGCATGAACTACTCCACCTTCATGAACGGCATCAAGAAGGCTGGCATCGAGCTGAACCGCAAGAGCCTGTCCGAGATGGCCATTCAGGA
>JAZONA010000088.1:0-4075 GCA_045654265.1 Faecousia sp. | reverse complement strand
CGCTTCAGGTACTCGTCCAGCTCGTCCTTGGAGGGGAAGCCGATGCCGTAAATTCTCTGGAGCATCTTGCGGCTGCTGTCGCCACGCCAGTAAGCGCCGCAGGACTTGGTCAGCTTGAAGCCGTTGTGGCGGACACGGCCGGTGTGATCCAGGTGAGGACCGGCGCACAGATCGGTGAAGTCGCCCTGGGTGTAGAAGGAGATGATGGCATCCTCAGGTAGATGGTTGTTCAGCTCCACCTTGTAGGGCTCGTTCAGGCTCTCCATGTAGGCAATAGCCTCGGCGCGGGGCTTCTCGCTGCGCTCCAGGCGGATGCGCTCCTTGCAGATCTTCTTCATCTCGGCTTCAATCTGAGCCAGGTGGTCGGGAGTGAAGGAGAAGGGAGCGTCGAAGTCGTAGTACCAGCCCTCGTCGATGGCCGGGCCAATGGCCAGCTGCACTTCGGGCCACAGACGCTTCACAGCCTGGGCCATGATGTGGGAGCAGGTGTGCCAGAAGGTCTTGCGGTACTCGGGATTTTCAAAGGTGTACAGGTTTTCGTTTTCCATATAGATTACCTCCGTTCAAATAGGGCTCCCCCTTGAGGGGAGGCTTGGGGCAGGTATAAAAAAACCCCACCCCCCGAACAAATCAGGGGTGGGATACAATAGTATTCCACGGTTCCACCCTGGTTGCGGTTTACATAAAACCACCACTCATTGACGCAATAACGGGCGCACCCGGCAGACTATTTCCAGCCTGCGGCTCGGAAGTGGTATCGTTCGGGGCAGGGGTACGGATGCCTTTCACCAAGCGGCATCCTCTCTGAGAATCTTACCGGGAACGCATGTCTTCGTCACAGCTTTTCTGTGGTGAGTGTAACACAATTTTTCGGTAGTGTCAATCCCAATTTGTATTGTAGAGAAGCAAAAAAATACGGAAAATCTACTCCAAAAGGGCTTCGTAACACAGAAAAACATAAAAAAGTTGTTATGTCAACGAAAAGGTTACAAAATACTACAAATTGTGGTCAAGTTGCACAAACGTAAGTATATTTTGGGTGAATGTTTACATAAAATGATTAACGCGTGATTAACATAATTTGCGCAAAAGTTGCCGAAAATTATCATTTTGATAAAAAAGCTTGACTTTTTGATAAAAAATGTTATAATACATTCCGACATACATTTGTCAATGCAATTTGTAACCCTTTGTAACCTATGCCGAATTTTCGGCTCACTTTCTTCATACCTTTGAAAGGAGGTACCTACCATGCAAATTCTAAAAACGATTTTCAAGAAGAACGCTCTGATTCTTCGCCTCGTCGCACTGACCGTATGTGTTGTCTGTGCGGTGACGATTTTGTCCCAGGCGGTTATGGCGAAAAACACCTACGTTATCACAGATGGCGAGCAGGTGATCGTCCACACCACCTACGAAACGAACCCCGAAGCAGTCCTTGACGAAGCTGGTCTTCAGCTCGGCGAGGTGGATACCTACATCACCCTCACCGGAGAGGACATTAAAGGCATTACTGTCCGCCGGGGCATGAAGGTTACCATTGATAACTGTGGCGAGGTCATCGAAGTGGTTTCCTATGGAGAAACCGTAAGCCAGCTGTTTGAGCGCCTGGCCATTTCCGTTCAGCCTCAGTCCGTTGTTTCCCATCCTATGGATATGATGCTGACCGATGGTATGAGCATCAGCATCCACACCACGGTAGAGTCTACTGACAGCTACACGGTATCTGTTCCTTATGATGTTGTATATCAGCAAACTGATCTGTTGCCCGAGGGTAAGCAGGTTGTTCTGACCGAGGGCATGGAAGGCCAACGCCATCGGACTGCCCTGGTGACCTATGTGGACGGTAAGGAAACGGAGCGGGAACTGCTCACCGATGAGATCATTACCGAGCCCGTGTCCCGGGTTATCGCTGTTGGCACCGGAAACGGCAAGTCCACCAGCACACAGCCCATCATTGGTGACGGCGTGATCATCACCCCCACCGGCGAGGTTCTGACCTACACCCATGTGGATACCTACAAGGCCACTTCCTATTGCCGCACTTGTGAGGGCGGTGAGTGGACATCCACCGGCACCCCCACCCGCGTGGGCGTAGTTGCCGTCGATCCCCGGTACATCCCCTATGGTACTCGGATGTTTATCGTCACCAAAGACGGTGCCTACATCTACGGTGTCTCCACCGCTGAGGATTGCGGCGGCGACATCAAGAAGAAGCGCCTGGATCTGTTCTACGAAACCCGTGAAGAGGCTCTGGCCTTCGGTGTTCGTGACTGCTGGGTCTACTTCCTCGGATAATTCTTGCAAAAACGCCTTTCTTCTGTTATAGTAACGGAAGAAAGGCGGTTTTTTTATGTTGAATGTATGCGATATTCAAGTGATGAAGCCCTTGCTTGCAGAGCATGGCTTCCATTTTTCCAAGGCCAAGGGTCAGAATTTCCTGATTGCGTCCTGGGTTCCGGAGCAGATCGCGGAGGATTCCGGGGTTCGTGAAGATGTGGGCGTGCTGGAAATTGGACCGGGCATCGGCCCGCTGACTCAGCAGCTGTGCAAGCGGGCTGGGAAGGTCTGCGCTGTGGAGGTGGATCATCGGCTGGAGCCGATTTTGAAGCTCACCGTTGGCCAGTTCGACAACTTGGAAATTATTTGGGACGACGTGCTGAAGCGGGATATCCGGGCCCTGGTGGAGGAAAAGTTCACCGGTCTGCGGCCTATGGCCTGCGCCAACCTACCTTATTATATCACCTCACCCATTCTGACAGCTCTGCTGGAGGCAGAATGTTTCGAGGCAGTGACGGTTATGGTGCAGAAGGAAGTTGCCCAACGTATCGCCGCAAAGCCCGGTACAGCGGATTACAGTGCCTTTACGGTGTTCTGTCAGTACTATGCGGAGCCGGAGCTGCTGTTTGATGTGCCTGCCCATTGCTTCCTTCCTCAGCCCAAGGTTACTTCTGCGGTGATCACCCTGCGGGTGCGTAAGGAGCGTCCCTGGGATATTCAGGACAAAGATATTTTCTTCCGCACGGTTCGTGCCAGCTTCGCTATGCGCCGCAAGAAGTTGAGCAACGGTTTGGCTTCCGGCTTCCCGGAGCTGGGCAAGGAGGGTGCTGCCCAGGTGATCGCTGCCTGCGGCTTCGATGAAAACGTTCGTGGTGAAACTCTGGGAATCCCGGAGTTTGCCGCCATTGCCAATGAAATTTGCAGGAGAAGAAAAAATGGTTGAGTTTCTGCTGTTGGATCTGGATGATACCATTCTGGACTTCCGTTGGGCGGAGGATCAGGCCATTCGCCGCACCTTTGTGGATTTTGGCATTGATCCCACGGATGAGGTGGTGGCTCTGTACCGCCAGATCAATTGGGATCACTGGCGCCGTTTGGAAACGGGGGAGTTGGATCGGGAGCAGGTGCGTGTTGGACGATTTGCGGTGCTTTTTGAGGCGCTGGGGATGTCCGGCGATGCTCTGAGCTGTGCGGATACCTATGTGAAATATCTGTCCCAAGGGCATAAGTTCTTGCCCGGTGCGGAAGAAACCCTAAAGCGGCTGGCAGAAAAATATCGACTTTTTCTTGTGACTAACGGCAATCCCCCGGTGCAATACGGGCGACTGGCCAGTGCCGGCATCTCTCATTATTTTGAAAAAATATTCATTTCCTACGAGATCGGCCATAACAAGCCCTCTGTGGAATTTTTCGATACTTGCTTTACCCAGATTCCTGGGTTCGACAAGGCGCGCGCCATGATCATAGGGGATAGTCAGGGCTCCGATATGCAAGGCGGCACCAACGCCGGCATTGCCACATGCTGGATCAATCCCAACCATTGGGAACGCCGGGAGGGGGTTCGTATCGATCACGAAATCGAATCTCTGGCACAGGTAGAAGAGATTCTGGAAAGTATGCAATAATCGTACAGCCGCCCTGCTTATGCGGGCGGCTGTCAGTTTGTCCAAGACCCTTGTTTTTACTTTGTGAAAACAGGGGTCTTGGACAAACTGGAAACCGGCGTTTCCAAACGGAAACGCCGGTTTTTGGATTAGATTTCGATGTCCATCTTGGCGATGACAGCAGCGCAGCG
>JAZONA010000087.1:0-10939 GCA_045654265.1 Faecousia sp. | reverse complement strand
GCAGGGACATGGGGCTGATAGGCTGCGGGGGTGACCTGATTCTGCGGCTTCAGAAAATCCTCCACATTGCAGGAAATCTGCCGGGGCGCAACCGGCAAAAATGCCTGCATAGCCTTATTCAGATCCTCTGCATACCGCTCATACCGGGCACCCATCAGCTGCGCAATGCTAAAGCGCATATTCACCGCAGTGCCTCGCCCCTGGGGCATGAAATGGATGGTGCAGGCACCGCCATTCATATTATACTTAAAGGAATTGTTTACACCGAAGGAAATCGTATGGTAGGGCTGCTGCTGGCAGCTGCGCTCAAAGGGGGCATGGGTAGCAGCATTCAGGTATGCCTGATACACCGTTTTTACATCAGCCTCCACATAAAAACAAATATCTCTTCTCATGGTCAACCTCCTGAGTTGCAAAATATACATTTATACTATCATTTGGCATATTTTTCGTCAAGTAATATCTAAATTCCAGCAACATATATTTCCCGTATGCACTTTAGTACAATAAAGTGATGATGTGTATGGTCATTTCTTATGCACAGTGCTGAAAATGCATTTTACCTCTTTACAACTTTAGTTTGATAAAGTATAATACGCCCATCAAACATCCCAACGGGAAAAGGAAAGGAAAATTTATCATGAAAAAGATTATCGCTTTGGTGCTGGCTTCTCTGCTGGTGCTGTGCTGCTTCGCCGGTTGCGGCAAGGAAGAAAAGACCGTCATCGTGGGCTACACCATCTACGAGCCCATGAACTACAGGGATGCATCCGGTGAGCTGGTTGGCTTCGACACCGATCTGGCTAAGGCTGTTTTTGAAAACCTGGGCTACAAGGTCATCTTCCAGGAGATCGACTGGAACCAGAAGTACACCGACCTGAACTCCGGCACCATCGACTGCGTGTGGAACGGCTTCACCTGCAACACCGCCGATGACGACGGCGTCCTCCGCTCCGAGAAGGTTGACTTCTCCTACAACTACATGGAGAACCAGCAGGTTCTGGTTGTGAAGAAGGGCACCACCATCGACAAGGACGGCGACCTGAGCCAGCTGATCGCTGCTGTGGAAAGCGGTTCCGCCGGTGAGTCCTATGCCAAGGGTCTGAAGCTGGGCACCAAGGGCTGCGTCAAGCAGACCGACTGCCTGCTGGAAGTCAACGCCGGTTCCTGCAACGTGGCTGTTCTGGACGCTCAGCTGGCTAAGAGCTACTGCGGCAAGGGCGACTACAGCGATCTGGAGATCGTTGAGGGTATGTCCAGCGACGTGGAGTACTACGCCATCGGCTTCAAGAAGGGCAGCGACCTGACCGCTAAGGTCAACGAGCAGCTGGAAAAGCTGGCCGCTGACGGCACCATCGCCAAGCTGGCTAAGCAGTACGGCGTGGAGAACACCGCCATCACCGATTTTTCCAACCAGAAGTAATTGAATCTGTCATTGCGAGGCCCGAAGGGTCTCGCAATGACATCGTTTTTTAGGAGTTTTACTATGTCCTTTTTAGAAGTAACCGCCTTTTTGTGGGACGGTTTTCTGATTTCTCTGCTGATTTTCTTCGTCACGCTGATCTGCGGCGTGCCCCTGGGTCTGCCCATCGCCTTCTGCTCCATGAGCAAGTGCAAGCCGGTGCAGGCTATCTCCAAAGTCTTCGTGTGGATCATCCGCGGCGTGCCCCTGATGCTCCAAATTTTCATCATTTACTATGTGCCGGGTCTGGTGTTCGACAAACCCATTTTCAGTCAGGTTGACCGGTATTTTCTGCTCAACTTCGGCATGCAGGACGCAGGCCGCATCTTGGCGGTGCTCATCGCCTTCACCATCAACTACGCCTGCTACTTCTCCGAGATCTACCGTGGCGGCATCGAGAGCATTTCCAAGGGTCAGTACGAAGCCGGCTACGTTCTGGGTCTGACCAAAAAGCAGATCTTCCGCAAGATCATCCTGAAGCAGGTGGTTCAGCGAATCGTGCCGCCCATGTCCAACGAGATCATCACGCTCATCAAGGACACTGCCCTGGCAAACTGCATCATCGTCTGTGAGATCATCAAACAGGCTCGGGAACTGGCCGCCACCAAGGCCATGATCTGGCCGCTGTTCTACACCGGCGTATTTTATCTGGTGTTTGTGGGTATCCTCACCATCGTGCTGGGCCGTGTGGAAAAGAAACTCAGCTATTTCAGGAGTTAAGCTATGGCATTATTGACTGTTAACAATATTAAAAAGAGCTTCGGCAGTACCGATGTCCTGAAGGGCATCAGCTTTTCTCTGGAAAAGGGTCAGGTACTGGCCATTATCGGCTCCTCCGGCAGCAGCAAGACCACCCTGCTGCGGTGCCTGAATTTCCTGGAGCTGCCCGACGAGGGTACCATCACTGTGGGCGACAAGCTCCTCATCGACGGTGGAGATTCCACCACCCTCTCCGACGAGGCAATTCGACAGAATCGTTTGCATTTCGGTCTGGTTTTCCAGAATTTCAATTTGTTTCCCCAGTACAATGTGCTGGAAAATGTGACTTTGGCACCCACCCTTTTGAAGAAGGGCACCCCCGAGGAGATCAAGGCCCGGGGTATGAGGCTGCTGGATAAGGTGGGTCTTTCCGAAAAGCTGGACAGCTACCCCTATCAGCTTTCCGGCGGTCAGCAGCAGCGTGTTGCCATCGCCCGTGCGCTGGCGCTGCGTCCGGCGGTGCTGTGCTTCGACGAGCCCACCTCTGCGCTGGATCCGGAGCTCACCGGCGAGGTTCTGCGGGTCATCCGTGGTCTGAAAGACAAGGACACCACCATGATCGTGGTCACCCACGAGATGGAGTTCGCCCGGAACGTGGCGGACATCGTGATCTATATGGCTGACGGCGTGATCGAAGAAATGGGCACCCCTGAAGAGGTTTTCGACAATCCGCAAAGCGAAAAGACCCGTTCCTTCCTCCACGGCACCCAGAATATTTACTGAGGTGAGCTATGGAGCATAAGAATGAAAAGATTGAAGCCATGTACCGGCTCATCGCATCCATGGAATCGGCAGAGGACTGCCGCAAGCTGTTGACAGATCTTTGCACCATCAAAGAGCTGGAGAAAATGGCAGAGCGGATCTATGCCGCCCAGCTTCTGCTGGAGGGCAAGACCTACAACCAGGTGATGGAGAAGGCGGATATTTCCTCCGCAACCCTCAGCCGGGTTTCCCGGTGCGTCCAGTACGGCGAAGGCTACTCCACCTTTTTGAAGAAGTAACACACCTTCTCCCTAGGGAGAAGGTGCCCCAGTGGGCACACTGGGGCGGATGAGGGGTACATTGAGCAAAAAATCGCACATTGGACCCCTCATCAGTCAAAAATCAAAGATTTTTGCCAGCTTCTCCCCAGGGAGAAGCTCTGTGCTAAACAATCATTTACCGCAAAAAACGGTATTTTTGCCACTCTACTGGCAGTAGAGTGGCTTTTTCTACTGTCGGTAGAGAGATTCCCCTAAAAAAGGAGTGACTTTTTACTTATATTCCGCTATGCTGAAAGCAGAAGTTGAAATTTCAATACTTGCCAAAGGAGTATTTTTATGGCGAACTATAAAATTATCACCGATTCCGCCTGCGACCTGCCCGAGCAGATGCAGAAGGAACTGGACGTTCTTGTCACCCCTCTTTACGTTACCCTGAAGGGCGAAAATCTGCCCGACACCGTGGCAGACGACAAAATCAAAGGGGTGTACGATGCCCTTCGTGCCGGTGAAGTAGCTGTCACCTGCGCCGCAAATCCTCAGGCTTGGCAGGAGGTCATCGAGCCGGTGCTGAAATCCGGTGAGGATGCGCTGATCATCGCTTTCTCCTCCGGTCTTAGCACCACCTACCAGAGCGCTGTTATCGCCGCCGACGAACTGGCTGATGCCTACCCCGATCGGAAGATCCGGGTGGTGGACGGTCTGTGCGCTGCCCTGGGTCAGGGTCTGCTGGTGTATCATACCTGCAAAATGCGGGATTCCGGTCTGGATCTGGATGCCCTCACCGCTTGGGTGGAGGAGAACAAATTCCACCTCTGCCACTGGTTCACCGTGGATGATCTGGTGTACCTGAAGCGGGGTGGTCGTGTCAGCGCCGCATCTGCCATGTTGGGCACCATGCTGAACATCAAGCCCGTTCTGCATGTGGACAACAATGGTAAGCTGATCAATATGCTGAAGGTTCGCGGCCGCAAGGCTTCCATCGATGCTATGGTGAAGAAGATGGTGGAGCTGGGCGAGGGCTGGGACAACGATGTTGCCTTTATCTGCCACGCCGACTGCCTGGAAGAGGCGGAAAAGCTGAAGGCGCTGGTGCAGGAAAAGACCGGCGTGAAGGAAGTGTTCATTGGCAATCTGGGCGCTGTCATCGGCGCACATGCAGGCCCCGGCACTCTGGCGCTGTTCTTCATGGGTAGCGAGCGATAATATATCTTTCACGAGAGGGTCATCGACCCTCTCGTTTGTATTTACTAAAAGTGTGAAAAATGTTTGTTTATGATCTTAGGGCGGGGGCCTGCTCCCGCCGCTTGGCTCTCCCTCTGGGAGAGCTGGCGCCGCCGTAAGGCGGTGACTGCATTTCCCTCTCCGCCCCAGTGCGTACCTCCCAAAGGGAGAGGCAAGGAGTACGGTGCGTTAATCGCAAAAACAATCATTTAGCGGCAAAAAACACCCGGCGATGAGGGATCATCGCCGGGTGTTCGGTTATACTCTGGGTTCAATCAGGGATACCGGGTTCAAAGTCAAGGGGAAATCCATGCCCAAAGGACGATACAGATTCAAATTGTCCGTATCCGTCAGAGTCAGGGTTCCATCCTCTCCCCGCTGGAAGCCGCAGGCTTCATAGGTGCCGTCCGCCTTGGACATGTACACCTTACCTTCCTCCACATAGTAATCGCCGGAGCGATCCAGCATGGCAATCCGGGGCGCAAGGCTCAGATTCTTCACAAAGGTTTCCGCATCCAAACGGGCTACCTCCTGCTGGGTCTGCCACGCCTCCTCGATTTTATCATTCTTCATACCCTGAAGCTTGCAATCGCCGACGAATTGCGAGCGGTAGCTTTCAAACATATAGTTTTCCACAGCTTCCTCAAAAGCAGTCAAAACCTCGTCCACATTGCCGGTAGCCATGGTATACACGCCGTTGTCATGGAACACATATACCAGGGAGAGGATCCACTGCCCCTCCAGGTCGGTCAGATGAAGCAGACTGCCGTCCAGCACCAGCTCATACTGCCACGCACCCTCCAGATCAAAGCACAGCACCGGGTCGTACTTGTCGTTTGCCATGGTAGGTTCGGTGATCGGTTCTGTTGTGGGTTCAGTAGTAGGTTCCGTCGTCGGCACAGTGGTGGGAGCGGTGGTGGTCATGTCAACCGGCTCGTCCTTGCCGCAGGCGGTCAGCGCAAAAACGGCAATAATTGCCAGGAAAATAGCAAAAAAGCGTTTCATTTCCTTTCCTCCTTACGTTTTATACAGTAAATTGTAGCCCTTTTTGTATGTATTGTCAATATGGACAAAGGGAAATTTTACTGATATAATTATTATGGGTTAATGGGTGAATGATTGTTTAACGTAAAGCTTCCCCCTGGGGGGAAGCTGGCAAAAATCTTTGATTTTTGACTGATGAGGGGTAAAATGCGCGATTTTTTTCCAATGTACCCCTCATCCGCCTCGCTTCGCTCGGCACCTTCCCCCCAGGGGGAAGGTCTTGCAAACAATCATTTACATGTACAATACATATTATAAAAGGAGCGCTTTTATGACAATACGGAGAATTTTTGCGATTTTACTGTGCCTTTGCATGCTTCTGCCGCTGTTAGGCTGTGGGAAAGAGGCACCTGCGGAGGACCAGCAGACATCCGGTACCACCGCAGGCACAACCACCACCGATCCTACGGTTTCTACAGATCCCTCCGACCCCACTGAGCCTACGGATCCTACAGAACCAACCGATCCCACCGAACCTACGGATCCTACGGATCCCACAGATCCGACTGAACCTACGGTTCCTCAAGATCCTACAGATCCCACGGTTCCCACAGTCCCTAACAATCCTTCTACCCCCATCATCCCCACCAACCCGGTAATCCCCAATGAGCCGGATCCCAAGCCCGCCACTCCGGTTCCCGATGACGGCTACATCGACATCGGCACCGACAAGCTGCCCTTCACCGAGGCAAAGATCTATGAGCAGCTGTTCGACCTGAACAACAAGGTGGAAATCAATCTGGATATGTCCGATTACGAGCTGCAGAAGATGCAGCAGGACTACGAGCGGTACAAGAACATGGGTTCCCGTTCGCCCATCTACCGGTTGACCGACCTGACCATCAAGATCACCACCCCCTACAGCACCTACAACTATCGGATCCGTGAAGTGGGCGTGCGCATGAAGGGCAATACCTCCCGCACCTCCTTCTACGATTCCCAAAAGGGCGGTATCTACAAGTACATCCATCTGAAGCTGGACTTCCAGGAAACCTTTGAGGATGAAACCTACTACGGCAAGGATGCCAAAGTATGGAGCAACAAGGACGCCCGGAAAGCTCGGAAAAACCGCACCTTCGCAACTCTGGAAAAGCTGGAGCTTCGCTGGAACAAGTGCTACGATTCCACCTATCTGAAGGAAATCTACGCCTACGAGCTGTTCCGCGCCAATGGCGTCATGGCTCCCATGGCTTCCATGGCAAGCCTTGACTGGGCCGGTGTCCACATGGGCATTTACACCGTGGTGGAGCCGGTGGACGAGGTATTCATCTCCAAGCGCCTGCCTGCCAGCGAGCAAGGCGGCGATTTGTACAAGCTGGCCTGGGGCGCAAGCTTCACCCGGTTTGATTCCGTTGGCGTTGAGGACGAGGATAAGAGCAAATTCTACATCTACGACCTGAAATCCAACAAAAAGACCTCCCAGCACCAAGCTCTGCAGAACCTGATTAAGAAGCTGAACTCCGGTACCGTCACCAAGGAGAGCTTTGCCCAGGTGGTGGATGCCCAGCATTTTGTGAATTATGCGGCGGTGTCCTATTTCCTGGGTAATCCGGACGATCTGCGGAACAATTATAATAATGTATACCTGTATTTCACCGCCTCCGGCAAGGCCATGATCATTCCTTACGACTTCGACCGTTGCCTGGGCATCACCTTCGAGTACAACCCCTCCCGTCACGCCCTGACCACCGACAACCCCTTCTCCGAGATGCGGGAAGCCGGTCAGAACGGCCGTGAGCGGCAGGACAATCCGCTGTTCATCTATTCCGTGAATCCCGGCGGCTTCTATGTGAAGGAGTACGCCGATGCCCTGAAAAAGGTGGCGGCAGACAAGCGGCTGAAGCCGGAAACTTTTGAAAACTATTTCAGCCGTGCCTCCCGTACCTACGGGCATCTGGTCAAGCCCAGCAAGAATCTGGAAAACGCCGGCGGACGGAACTTCAACTTCGACAACCAGCGCACCGGCAGAGCAAATTCCAACGATAATATGTCCTTCAAGGACTACATCACCGCCAAGATGAACACCTTCAACCAGTACATCGGCAAAGCGGATCAGTACATCAACTACAAGCCGCCGGTGAGGGCTCAGTATTACATCATGGGCGATTTTAACGGTTGGCAGGCCAATGATCAGTACGGCATGGTACTCAAGGATGGACTTCTGACCTTCACCCTGACCTGGAACCAATCCATCAAGTTCAAGATCTGTCACGAGGCAAGCTGGACTTGGTTTGGCACCGAGTGCCTGGATCCTAACTCTGATTTGGAGTACACCTCCGAAGGACGGAATAATTTCCGCTTGAAGCCCGGTACCTACTACATCACCTTCAACCCGGAAACCAACATTATCACTGTCACAAAGAAATAAGCAAAAAACTGCCGCTTTTGCGGCAGTTTTTTTGTTGTAAATGATTGTTTCTGCGATTAAGGCATCCCCTTGCCTCTCCCAGAGGGAGAGCCAAGTGCGCCTTCGGCGCAAGCGGGCGGTCAATGACCGTCCCTATAATCCCTCTGCTAAACAATCATTCACCGTGTTTTTGAAAAATTTATAATTTAGGTGCAGACATTTCACAATTTCTGTGTTATAATATAAAAAATATACCCATTCTTAGAAAAGGAGGCGCGTCCTTTTGAAATATTGGTGTGGATTTCTTGTGGCTGCCATCATCGGCACGATTACCTGGGCTTTGACCAAGCTGGCTTCCAAATTCACCGTCCTGGTTGACATGGTCTACCCCTATCTGACCCGTACCGTGCAAAACTCCCTGGCTGAGTGGTCCGGTAGTGTGGGCTTCTGTGTGTGGCAGGTGGCCGTGGTGCTGCTGGCGGTGGCGCTGGTGGTACTCATCGTATTGATGATCATTTTCCGTTGGAATTTCTTCCAGTGCATGGGCTGGGTGATGACTGCCGTGACCATCATTTATTTCGGTCACACCTGCATGTACGGTCTGAACTATCATGCCGGTCCTCTGGCTGATGACATTCGGATGGAAGTTTCCGACTACACCCAGGAGGAGTTGGAAGAGGCTGCCATTTATTACCGGGATATTGCCAACGAGCTGGCAGATCAGGTCAAGCGGGACAATTCCGGCAATGTGGAATTCCCCAGCTTCCAAACCCTCGCCAAGCAAGCCGGCAACGGCTTTGAGTATCTGACTTATGAGCGCAGCTTCTCCATTTTTGCCGGCTCTACCCTGCCGGTAAAGGAGCTGGGCTGGGCGGATATGTACACCTCCATGGGCATCACTGGTGTTTCCATGGGTATCACCGGCGAGGCTGCGGTGAATCCCCAGATCCCCGATGTGGGTCTGCCTTTCACCATGTGCCATGAAATGGCCCACCGGATGTGCATTGCCGACGAACGGGATGCCAATTTCGCCGCATTCTTAGCCTGCTCTGTCAATGAGAGTCTGGAGTTCCAGTACAGTGGCTATTTCATGGCCTATCAGTACTGCTACAATGCGCTGGCTTCCACCAATTCCGCAACCGCCGCCACTGCCGCAGCGCGGATTGCCACCGGCGTCAACGAGAATCTCCGCCGGGATCTGAACCATTACAGCCAGTTTTTCTTCGACAATCAGGATGAAAAGTCCACCAAATTCGCAGACAAAGTCAACGACACCTACCTCAAGACCAGCGGTGATGAGGAGGGCATCGAATCCTACGGTCAGGTCTGCGACCTGCTGGTGAGCTGGCACATTCAGGAGATCGTCCTGCCTGCGCAAAAGGAGGAGGCCGAGTCCGAATTTGACCCCTACGACGAAAATCAGGTGGATATTTCCGGCATCGTAGGTGCCATGAAGGGGGATTGACGGATGTTTGATACCCTGATGGCAGGTATGCCGGAACTCAGCGAAGATACTGCGAAAAAGCTGTGCGCCTTTGGCACGGCGGTGGTGAAGCAGAACGAGGTGATGAACCTCACCGCCATCACCGAGCCTACGCAGGTGGCGAAGCTTCATCTGCTGGACAGCTTGACTGTTGCAAAAAGTGCCGATTTGAAGGGAAAACGGCTGATTGACGTGGGTTGCGGTGCGGGTTTTCCCGGCGTACCCCTGAAAATTGCCTATCCGGAGGCGGACGTGACATTGCTGGATTCTCTGGGCAAGCGGATGGCTTGGCTGGAGCAGATTCTCCCGGAGCTGGGCGTCGATGCCACCTGCATCACCGCCCGGGCAGAGGAATTTGCCCCCAAGGGTCGGGAAAAATATGACTACGCCACCAGCCGTGCGGTGGCTCGGCTGAATATTCTGCTGGAGCTGACTGCGCCTTTCGTGAAGGTTGGCGGTGCGGTGCTGGCTATGAAGGGCTCTGCCGCCCGGGAAGAGCTGGCGGAAGCGAAAAACGCCATTTCCAAGCTGGGTCTGAAGCTGGAGAGCATCGACGATTATCCCATCGATGGCACCGCCCATTCGGTGATCGTCCTGCGGAAAATCAAGCCCACACCCCCTCAGTACCCCAGAAGATATGCAAAAATCAAACAGTCGCCTCTCTAAGGCGACTGTTTTTCTTTTGAAGTGGCGTGTCATCCTGAGCGGAGGGCGAAGCCCGAAGTCGAAGGATCTACGCATCAATTAGATCTGAAATGTTTATCAAGTGCGTAGATCCTTCGACTCCCTTCGGTCGCTCAGGATGACAGCGTATTTGAATATTTTCTCCACAACCCCTTGAAAATAGGGAATTGGTGCTGTATAATTAGAATGTAAAAATGTGGGCTTAACGCCCGAAATTGGAGGAATGTTATCATGTTCAATGCCATGATCGAAACTTTGAGAGCCAACCCCCGGAAGATCGTCTTCACCGAGGGTCACGATGCCCGTATTCTGGAGGCCGCTGCCCGTCTGAACGAGGGCAAGTTCCTGACCCCCATTCTGGTGGGCAATGTGGAAGAAGTCAAGGCCAACGCCGCTAAGGGCGGCTTCAACATCGACGGCGTGGAGATCCTGGACCCCCTGACCTACGAGGGTATGGGTGCCATGGTCGAGAAGATGGTTGAGCTGCGCAAGGGCAAGATGTCCGCTGAGGAGTGCCGCAAGGCTCTGTCCAAGGGCAACTACTTCGGCACCATGCTGGTAAAGATGGGCTACGCGGATTCCCTGCTGGGCGGCGCCACCTACTCCACCGCCGATACCGTCCGTCCCGCTCTGCAGATCGTCAAGACCAAGAAGGGCTCCCACCTGGTTACCTCCTGCTTCATTATGGTCCGCGGCGAAGAGAAGCTGGCCATGGGCGACTGCGCCATCAACCTGAGCTACGAGGACTCCCTGGACAAGGACGGCAATGTGGTCCTGTCCGCTGCTCAGAAGCTGGCTGAGGTTGCCATCGAGACTGCCAACACCGCCAAGGTCTTCGGCATCGACCCCAAGGTTGCTATGCTGAGCTTCTCCACCAACGGCTCCGGCAAGGGCGGCACCGTTAAGCTGTCCCACGACGCCACCGTGGAAGCCAAGGCTATGGCTCCCGACCTGCT
>JAZONA010000086.1:0-35476 GCA_045654265.1 Faecousia sp. | reverse complement strand
TACTAAACCAGTATGTTTATTTCTTCAATAATCACCGGCCAGCTGCCGCCTTGGGCTACAAAAGCCCAGTTCAGTACAAGACCGAACTGGGCTTCGTGTAATTATGCTTTTTTAGTGTCTACTTTTTCTTGACAAGTGCACTGCTCAATGAGCAGCTCCGATTCATTATTCAGCTTTTTCAATGGCAGCGATAACGCCATCTAGCTTGGAGGTATCCACGGACTCCATGTTGCCGCTGTCGAAGCTCTCTGCAACCTTGGGGTCAATGGGCAGACGTGCCAGCACCGGCAGGTCAAACTTGGCAGCGACCTCGTCCAGATGGCTCTTACCAAAGACAGAAATCTTCTTGCCGCAGTCGGGACACTCCAGATAGCTGTAGTTCTCCACGAAACCCAGCACAGGAATGTGCATCATGTTGGCCATCTTCACGGCCTTGGAAACGATCATACTTACCAGATCCTGCGGGCTGGTGACGATAACAATGCCGTCCACCGGCAGACTCTGGAACACAGTCAGAGGCACATCGCCAGTTCCGGGAGGCATATCCACGAACATGTAGTCCACATCTTCCCAGATCACATCCGCCCAGAACTGCTTGACAGCGCCGGCGATCACCGGTCCACGCCAAACCACCGGATCAGCAGGATTGTCCAGAAGCAGATTAATGGACATAACCTGAATACCGCCCTTGCTCAGAGCCGGATACAAACCGTCCTCAGAAGCACCCTGGCACTCGTTGACGCCGAATGCGGTAGGTGCGGAAGGGCCGGTAATATCCGCATCCAGAACGCCAACCCGCTTACCCTTCTTGGACATAGCAACTGCCAGCATGGAAGTGACGGTGGACTTACCTACGCCGCCCTTGCCGGACACGACAGCAATCACTTTCTTGACACTGGCCTTGGGATTCAGGCTGGCCAGCAGGCTCTCAGCCTTGCGATCGGCGCAATCCGAACCGCAAGAGGAGCAATTTCCACTGCAAGAACTCAATTTTTACATCTCCTTAAGAAAAATCTTCAAAAAGTATATCATATCTTTCCCGAAAAATCTACAAGATATTTAAGTTACTCCGATTGGGCATTTTCCCACTGTTCCATGAGGTCCATCAGCACTTCTTCTGCCGTTTCTTTTTCCCCGAGCAGACGTGTCAGTTCCTGATAGTCCGCGGCAGCGGCTTCGATCTTCTCGTCAAGCTGGGCAATATAGCCCTCCTGCTTTTCAATCTCCCGCTCCAGGCGACGAATGAGCTTGTCCGTTTCCTTGGTACCGCCCTTGGGCTTTTCCTTTTTGGGCTTCTGGGCTGTAGGTACAACCTGCTTAGCTGCCGCCTCATGGTCGATGATGGAGCGGTACTTGGCATAGCCGCAGGGGAAATCCCGAATTGTGCCGTCCTCCAAAAGCCAGATCCGCTCGGCAAATTTTTCGATGAAATACCGGTCGTGGCTGACGAACAGCAACACGCCCTCAAATTCCTCGATAGCTGCCTCGATCCACTCCCGGGAAGCAATGTCCAGATGGTTCGTCGGTTCGTCCAGAATCAGCAGATTGATCTTCTCATCCATCAGCATACACAGCCGCAGACGGGACTGCTCACCGCCGGAGAGATTGCCAACCTGCTTGAAAACATCCTCACCCTGGAACAAGAACGCACCCAGCCGGTCACGAGCTACCTGAGGCGTACAGTTCTTTTCATAGAGCATGGTGTCATACAGCGTCCGCTCCGGGTGGTCGAACTTAATGATCTGGGGCAGGTACCCCCACTTCACCGTGGGGCCGAATTGTAGTTTGCCACCGCAGTCCTCTTCGCCTAAAAGGCACTTAATAAATGTGGATTTGCCGGTACCGTTGTCACCCAACAGAGCGATCCGTTCTCCGCCCTCCACATTCAGATTCACATCAGAAAACAGCGTCCGCTGGCCAAATGCCTTGGACACATTTTTCATCTTGAATACCACATCGCCGGAGAAATCCTTTTCCCCAAAGGTGGCCTTCATGGTCTTTTCCGTCTTGGGCTTTTCGGTTTTCTTGATCCGCTCCATACGGTGCTGAATGGACATGGCACGACGGTACAGCGTCCGGTTGTTGATACCCCAACCCTTCATTCGCTCTACTGTATAGCCCAACTGCTTCAGCTTCGCCTGCTCCTGCTCATACTGCTTCATTTGCAGATCGAAGCGAGCCTGCTTTTCGTCCATATAGAAGGAATAATTGCCGGAATAAAATTCCGCATGACCGTCGGTAATCTCAATGACCCGATCAGCCACCTGATCGATAAAGTAACGGTCGTGGGAAATGGCAACAACGGTGCCCTTGAAGGCGTTTATGTAGCCTTCCAGCCACTCTACACTGCGCAGATCCAGATGGTTCGTCGGTTCGTCAAGAAGCAGAATATCCGTCTTTTCCAGCAGGAGTCGTGCCAGATTCATTCGTGTCTTTTCGCCACCGGAAAGGCTGTCAAATTCCTGCTTCCGCTGATCGGGCGTAATACCCAAACCGTTGCAGACCTTGTCCACATCCACGTCCATCTCATAGCCGCCACCGGATTGGAAGCGGTTGGTCAGCGCATCATACTCCCGAAGCTGGTTTTCCGTGGCACCGGCGGCCATAGCCTGCTCCAGCGCCTCCATTTTCTCCCGAATGCGCATCAGCTCCACGTAAGCAGAGCGCAGAACATCCTCAACCGTAAAGCCTGCGGGGAATTTAGGAATCTGGGAGATCAGACCAATCCGCTTATTGGGATTGACGTAAACCTCGCCATCATCGTAATCCATCTCGCCGGTGAGAATCTTCAGCAGTGTGGTCTTGCCACAGCCATTGCGGCCAAGAATGGCAACACACTCCCCTTCCTGAATATCAAAGGAAAGTCCTTGCAGGAGATTTTCGCCGATTACGAAAAATTTTGTTAAGTTTTTTACAGAAATATCTACCATAATGCTATCCTAAAGCAACTTTTTCAGTTCATCTAATGTATACAGCATATTCAGCGCCTGAAGCATGGCATTGGCACTCATCCGCTCAGGCAGGCCGCATTTTTTCAGTAATTCCGCCCGCTTCGCCGAAGCATCCGCCCCGCCGGAAAGTCCCAACTCCATTAAATCCTGCTTGGTGATCTGGTTGGAAGATACCAAAGCACCATCTTCAAAGGTAGCTCCGGCACGGCGCAAACTTTCCAGAATCACATCCCGGGTCATGCCCTCAACACCCAGCTTTCCTTCCTTGCCGGGTGCAGTCTTGCGCCGCTCCTTGCCGTAAATGTCAGGAATATAGGCGTGTTTCAAATACTGACCGGGGATTGCGCTCTTTACATGATTGCGGATCACAAAACCGGCTCCGTCAGAATCGGTGAACACAATCAGCCCACGCTTCTGGGCAACTCTGCGGAGCATATCCATTTGCGCTTTATCTTTGAAAATGCCAAATCCGGCGGTTTCAAAAATCGGTGCGTCCACGATCTGACTCAAGGTATTTTTATCGTAGCGCCCCTCCACCAAGATAGCTTCCCGAATCTTAACCACGGCGTGCCTCCTGAGCAAGCTGCAAAATCAACAGCTCCAACAGTCGCTCCGGGTCATCAAAGGAAGTCTTCATCTGGTGATCCGTTTCCATGATCAGCTCTGCCGCCTTGGCGCAGAATTCCGGGCGCAAACGCCGAGCCGCATCCATAACCTTCTGGGCAGGATACGAACCCATGCCGTACATTTTCATCAGCTCCGCCGGCTGCTTGCCATGATCCAAAAGCGTCCGAGCCGTGGCCATACGGCGAAACTGTCCGCCAATGGCACCCAGCATATAAATGGGTTCTTCCTGCATTTTCAGCAGTCGCTGCAACTTCTGCAACGCCCCGGCGTAATTTCCTTGAGTCAATTGATCGGTCATCTGGAACACAACCGCATCCAAAACCGGTTCCGTCACCGCGTCAATGTCCGCTTTTACAATGTGATCCGCACCGGAATAGGCGCAGATTTTGTCGATCTCACCGGACAGCGCCGTCATAGTACCGCCGGTAATATCGATGAGATAGCCGCAAAGGTCTGTGGAGATCCGCTTGCCCTTGGCGGCAAAATGCCGTGTCACCCATGGAATCAAATCCCGTGGCTCCTGCTTGGCAAACTCCACCACTAGACCATGGTCGAAAATAGCATCCGCCAGCTTTTTGTACCGCTTGTCCGGCTTCCAAGGTACGGTAACGTATTGCAGGATTACCGTGCAGTATTCAGGAATGTCACTGAGGATCTCAGCCATTTTGTTACGACTGTCCTCAGGTAGCTTAAAAGGATCAATATCCTCTACCAGCACCAGAGAATGCTCCGCCATCATGGGCAGATTCTCCACCGCATCCGCCAAACTGCGAATCTGGAAGGTTTCTTGATTCAGACGGTGAAAATTGAAGGATTCTGTCAATTCATCCAGAAGAAGCTTGCGAATCTGCTCAAAATAATGGTGCATCAAAAACGTTTCTTCACCGTGGAAAACATACAAATTTCCAACTTCTTTGCTGCGAATTGCCGCCTTCAGCTCCTGCAAGGCAGAGCCGGTATCTTCCTTCTTGGGTTTGGCCATGATCTCACCTCCTGAATACGATGTTGCCCATTTCATCGGTGCGGAAAACCTGACAGCCGTACGCCTTCAGTCGATCAAGCACCGACTTACTGGGATGGCCGTAGCGATTCCCCTCGCCCACCGAAATGAACACATACTGGGGTCTGGTTTGCTCCAAAAGTGCCTCGCTTGTGGAGGTTTTGGAGCCATGATGACCGGCTACCAATGCAGTGAGCCGGGGAATTTCTTTTGTTCTGAGCAGGATGCTTTCACCGAAGCTGCTCAAATCTCCGGTTATCAGTATATCACAGTTTTCGCCGCTGAACAAGACACAAAGTCCACTTTCGTTACTGGAAGATGCCAAAACCGGGGCATAAATTGTCATTATACTGCTGTTCCAGCTCAGTTCCAGATCTTCTTCCACAAAGACAGCAGAATCTAATGGAATATTTTCCGGGAAATCATCGGTTTTCGGGGCAAAAATTGCCCTTGCCGGCACTCGGCTGAGTAAGTACCCAACACCACCCACATGATCACGGTCATAATGGGTCATCACCACGCCATCCAGACGATAGATCCCCATAGACATCAGCGTTTCTGCCGCAATGTCCGCCGCATCGTCATCGTATTCTCCGCCGCAGTCAATGAGGAAGTTCTTCCCCTCAGATTGAAGCAGAATGCATTGTCCCTGCCCCACATCCAAAACTGTCATTTGTGTTTTTACAGTCAGCGGTTCCAACCAGGATGCACACAGCGCTACACACAGTCCAAGAACCCAGCAGCATACAAGCACCCTGGCTTTCCGATCTTTCCAAAGGAGGAACAGAAACAAAGCAACGTAACAGAATACGATCCACGTCACAATATAAGGACTTTTGGTATAAACCGCAGCTAAGGGGACAGAGGATATTCCTTTTGCCAAACACAATACATAGCGGATCAGCCAGCTGATACACCAGGCAATCGCTGCCGCACCATTTATCCAAAATGTTGCCACAAGGCACACCAGCATGATGCCATAGAAGATCCAGCTGACCACCCAAATAACGAATAAGTTGGTCACCACGCCCACCAGGCTGACACAGCCAAAATAGCAGGCAACCAGTGGCGTTGTGAAAAACATTGCGCCTACCGTCACACCAACGCCGGTAGCAAACCATTGCCGCAGACGAACCTTGAATTTCTTCCCTTTCCAATCCTTCCAAAAAGGGAAATTTACAATCCAGTTTTGGATTCTACCGGAAAAAAGGAAGATTCCTGCCATACAGCCCACAGAAAGTTGGAAACTCACCGATGTTATCACCAGCGGATTTACGGCCAGCATAGCAAGTGCTGCAAAGGACAGCGCCGTGGGTGGATCGTATTCCCGATTGAGGAGCAGAGATAGGATCATCAAAATCTGCATAATGCAGGCACGGGTGATCGACGGCGTAAAGCCCGCCACAGCTGCAAAGAGCAACAGCGTCGGGATACCGATCGCAGCTACCAAAAACCGCTTTCGTCGGCATAATAGCATGACCACCGACAGCAAGATGGAGACGTGCAAACCGGAAACTGCAATTATATGACTGATGCCGCTGACCTTGAATGCCGTATTGTGCTCATAATCCACGTCCGACCGATCGCCCAGCAAAAGTGCTTTCGCAAAGAAAGCAGTATCCCGAGGAAATGCTTCTTCGATGGTATTGGTCAGCCAGCGGCGAAGTCGTGAGGCCAAATATTTGTTAGGCACGGATTCCTTTTGGGTAAACGTTACATTTCCCGACTGGTAGGCCAGCAGGAAAATGCCTTTTCCCCGATGGTAGGTGTCCTCTTGAATGCCATCATGGGTCAGGCGAAGCTTAAACCGACCCCGAATCTCATCTCCGGGGCGAAGCTCCATATCCTCGTATACATACAGCATACACCGATAGGTCTTGCCGTCCAGACGCAGTTTGGCTTCGACTACACTTCCGTAGTCATTTTCAAAGCTGTAATCCGTGGCAACTGCCACCACATCGACCCGATTGTCATCCGCCGGACGTGCCGATGCCAAATATAGTCTGTCATAACCGATAAACCAGCTTAGTCCAATGGAAAATCCCAGAAGCACCGCTGCAGCTTGACGCAGAATTTTCCACCTCTTACGTAGCAAGAAGGCACCAATACACAGAAAACCTGCGGCTACTGTCAGCCAAATCATCCAGCTTGCAAACAAATACGCTCCCAGAGCGCAGGCACCGCCGAAGCCAATGGAAAACCACATCAATCTGCGCACAGCACTTCACCTCCCTGCTGAAAAGGCACCGCAATGTGCGGTGCCTTAAAAATCAGTTTACTTTAGATGCAACATAATCATCCACCAAAGCCAGAGCATTGTCCACCTTGGTGGCATCCTTGCCGCCGCCCATAGCAGAGTCGGGCTTGCCGCCGCCGGAGCCACCGCAAGCGGTGCAGACCAGCTTCACCAGATCACCGGCCTTCACGCCCTTGGCAACGGCATCCTTGCCGCAGACAGCCAGGAAGGTGACCTTGTCACCGTTGACGCTTGCCAGAACAGCTGCAACGCTGCTGTCCTTATCCCGGAGCATATCGCCCATCTGGCGCAGCTTGTTGGCATCAGCGCCGTCGATCATGGTGGTCAGCACCTTCAGGCCACCCACGTTATGGGCAGCAAACAGGAAACGATCCACCTCACCGGCGGCTTCCTTCGCCTTAAAGCTCTCGATGGCCCGCTTCAGCTCCTTGATCTCGTCCAGCTGGCTGCGAATCTTGTCGCCCAGCTCGCCGGGCTTGGTCTTCAGCTGACCGCAAACGCTGTAGATCAGCTCACGGTTCTTAGCCATGTCAGCCAGACACTCCTTACCAACCACAGCTTCGATTCTGCGGACACCAGAAGCAACAGAGCCCTCGCTCTCGATACGGAAGGGGCCGACCTTAGCGGTGTTATCCAAATGGGTACCGCCGCACAGCTCGATGGAGTAGCCGCCCATGTTGACCACACGGACAGTATCGCCGTACTTCTCGCTGAACAGAGCGGTTGCTCCCAGAGCCTTAGCCTCGTCAATGGGCATCTCACGGGTATCAATGCCGTAGCCCTGCAGTACAGCAGCCTGAACAATGGCATCCACCTCAGCCATTTCCTCAGCGGTCAGAGCGGAGTAATGAGTAAAGTCAAAACGCAGACGATCGGGCTCAACCAGAGAACCAGCCTGATGCACATGGTCGCCCAGCACGCTGGTCAGAGCCTTCTGCAGCAGGTGGGTAGCGGAGTGGGCACGCTGAATGGCGTTGCGGCGCTCCACATCGATGGAGGCGCAGACCACATCGTCCACCTTGATGGTACCGGCAGTCATCTCACCGTAGTGCAGGTACTTGCCGCCCTTGTCCTTCTGGACATTGTTGACAATGAACCGGCTGTCGCCCACCAGAATCACGCCATGGTCAGCCACCTGGCCGCCCATTTCGGCATAGAAGGGGGTCTTATCCAGCACGATGATGCCCTTTTCGCCGCCGGTGATGGCACCGGTGACTTCCTCGCCGACGCACACAGCCACAACATTGCTGTTGCAAATATTCTCGGTGTAACCAACGAAGACGGTGGGCTTGATATCCTGCCCCAGGTCGATACCGGCCCAGCCCAGATCACCCATCTTCTTCCGATCCTCACGGGCGCGGACACGCTGCTCCTCACGGCAGATGGTGTACTTCTCCATATCCACAGTCATACCTTCATCTTCCAGCATTTCAATGGTCAGGTCGATGGGGAAACCATAGGTATCAGCCAGCAGGAAGGCATCGGCACCGGAGAAAACGGTAGCGCCGGCAGCCTTATGCTCAGCCAGCTTCTCAGAGAAGATGCGCATGCCGGTGTCGACAGTCTTGGCAAAGCTCTCTTCCTCGGTCAGCACAGTCTTGATGATGTAATCCGCACGCTCACGCAGGTAGCTGTAGTGGCTCTCGTTCTCCTGAATGACGGTTTCCACAACCTCATACAGGAAGGGCTTCTTCACACCCAGCAGACGGCCATGCCGTGCAGCACGACGGAGCAGACGGCGCAGAACGTAGCCACGGCCCTCGTTGGTGGGGCGCACGCCATCGGCGATCATGAAGCTGGAAGCACGGATATGGTCGGTAATAACCCGCAGGGACACGTCGGTCTTGACGCTCTGGCCGTAGCTGGCGCCGGTGATCTCGGTGACCTTGTTGGTGATGTTCATAACGGTGTCCACATCGAACAGGCTGTTTACGTCCTGGCACACAACTGCCAGACGCTCCAGACCCATGCCGGTGTCGATATTCTTCTGAGCCAGCTCAGTGTAGTTACCCTGACCGTCGTTGTCAAACTGGGAGAAGACGTTGTTCCAAACCTCCATGAAGCGGTCGCACTCGCAACCGACCTTGCAGTCGGGGCTGCCGCAGCCGTACTTCTCGCCACGGTCGTAGTAGACCTCAGAGCAGGGGCCGCAGGGACCGGAACCATGCTCCCAGAAGTTGTCGGACTTGCCAAAACGGAAGATCCGATCAGCGGAAATGCCGATCTCCTTGTTCCAAATCTCGAAGGCTTCCTCGTCGTTCTCGTAGATGGAGGGGTACAGACGGCTCTCGTCCAGACCCACAACCTTGGTCAAAAATTCCCAGCACCAACCAATGGCCTCGTGCTTGAAATAGTCACCGAAAGAGAAGTTGCCCAGCATCTCAAAGTAGGTGCCGTGGCGGGCAGTCTTACCGATGTTCTCGATGTCACCGGTACGGATGCACTTCTGGCAGGTGCAGACACGACGACGAGGGGGCTCAACCTCACCCTTGAAGTAGGGCTTCATGGGAGCCATGCCGGAGTTGATCAGCAGCAGAGAAGCATCGTTCTGAGGAATCAGAGAAAAGCTGGGCAGACGCAGGTGACCCTTGCTCTCGAAGTAGCTGAGGAACATCTCGCGCAGCTCGTTTACGCCATAAGGCTTATTCATAACTATTACCTCCAAAAAATAAAACTCGCCCCTAAAATAGGGGCGAGATGAATCGCGGTACCACCCTAATTCGCCTGAAAATCAGGCATCTTAGATGCTCTATAACGGGAGCACCCGTCCCGGTCATCCCGGGCTGCTTGGAAGTGGCTTGCAGATTTTACGCCGAGGGCTTTCACCGATCCCCTCTCGCTATGGACGCATCCATCCGCTTAGCTTCCGCATTGCTTTTGCATATCCATGATATTCTACCACAAATCCGCAAAAAGTCAACTGTTATACTCGTTTTTTCTCCAATCAGGATTAAACCAGAAAGGAACATCCCGCTCCGGATCCCAATTTCGAACCAAGCGCTTGGCACATTGCGGCAAAATCGGCAGTTTCTCTCCAGGGAATACCACCAATTCTATCTCAAGTCCGCTTTCACCATTGTTCAACCGGACATCCAAAATACTCGTCCAGTTCAAAAGCTCTCTGCCCAGCTGCTCATGATAGGGATCCACATCCGCACCGGAGCGCATATCCATAAGCAGCGGCGAAGTGCAACCGCAGGCACAAGGGGTTCTTCTCATGCGGGCGATTTCAGCAGTGTTGTAACGCAATTCGGGCATCCCCTTCGGTGTTAAGACCACATAGCCACTCTCACCATCAGGAAGGACCTTGTCATCCGCATCCACGATCTCAACATCAAACCACTCATCACGCACGTGCAAAACCGCCTCTTTATTGCAGGAAAAACCGCTAATCAGAGGGCCGATTCCGGGTCCAAGGCAGCCCCAAACCTGACAGTCCAGTCCACGTTGAATCCCCTCAATCATCCAGCCGGTACAGCGATAACTGGAGGTGATCACATTACGGAAGTACAGCGGTGTGTTGGTATAGCGGGCAATTTTTGTCAAACCCAGAACCACAAAAGGCGGAGCGGAAATGGCGGTGCAACGGGAGCGGAAGGCCAGTGTCAGCATAGTCTTCCATTTATAATTTTCAGGAATCAGCACAGTGACCCCCAATTTTTTTGCCGCCTTTGCCAACAAGTCCGCATAATGATTTGGCTCATTATCCATAAAGGCAATCATCAGCTTGTCACCGGAGCGCAAAAATTTACGCAGATTATCCTCCAGGTAATCCACAGTCTGAGCGATTTTTTCCGGCGTACGCATAGCATCTTCCAATCGGCGCAAATCATCAATATACATTTTTTGCACCTCCTGACGACATTTGTGTTTATTATACACACAAAGTATATAAAATTGCAACTGTTTTTTTATATTTTTTCCAATAAAATATAAAATTCCCGGGCGAAAATCCGCCCGGGAACCGAAATTTACTTGTACAAGGGGAACTTTTCGCAAATATCAGCCACAGTGGCATGAACTTCAGCCTGCGTACCCTCGAAGTCACGAGCAGTCAGACCGATGCAGTGAGCGATCTGCTTCATCTCCTCTGCGCCCAGACCGCGGGTGGTCACAGCGGCAGTACCGATGCGGACACCGCTGGTAATAGCGGGCTTCTCGGGGTCGTTGGGAATGGCGTTCTTGTTCAGGGTGATGTGGTTGGCATCGCAGCGGGTCTGCAGCTCCTTGCCGGTGATGTTCATGGGACGCAGATCAGCCAGCATCAGGTGGTTATCGGTGCCACCGGTGACCAGATCGAAGCCCTCTTCCAGCAGGGACTCAGCCATAACCTTAGCATTGCTCACAACATTATGTGCGTAAGCCTTGAAGTCGTCAGACATAGCTTCCTTCAGGCACACAGCCTTAGCAGCGATCACATGCTCCAAAGGACCGCCCTGGGTGCCGGGGAACACAGCGGAGTTCAGCTTCTTAGCGTACTCCTCCTTGGCCAGAATCAGGCCGCCACGGGGACCACGGAGAGTCTTGTGGGTGGTAGTGGTAACGATGTCAGCGTAGGGCACGGGGCTCATGTGAGCGCCACCGGCAACCAGACCGGCAATGTGTGCCATATCCACCATCAGCACAGCACCCACTTCATGAGCGATGTCGGCAAAGATGCTGAAATCAATAGCACGGGGGTAAGCGGAAGCACCGGCAATGATCAGCTTGGGCTGGCACTGCTTAGCCATGTCACGGATCTGATCGTAGTCGATCAGGCCGGTGTCGTGGTTGACATCATAAGAAACAACATTATAGTACTTACCGGAAATGTTGGCAGGGCTGCCATGGGACAGGTGACCACCGTTAGCCAGGCTCATGCCCATCATGGTGTCACCGGGCTGCAGCAGAGCCAGCTGAACAGCCATGTTGGCCTGGGCACCGGAGTGGGGCTGAACGTTGGCAAACTCAGCGCCGAACAGCTTCTTGGCACGCTCGATACACAGAGCCTCGATTTCGTCAACAAACTGGCAGCCGCCGTAGTAGCGCTTACCGGGCAGACCCTCGGCGTACTTATTGGTGAGAATGGAGCCCATAGCGGCGATCACAGCGGGAGAAGCAAAGTTCTCGGAAGCGATCAGCTCCAGACCGTCCTGCTGACGGCCCAGCTCACGATCCATCATCGCAGCCAGCTCGGCATCATAATTTGCAACAAAGCCAATAGAATCGATAGGTTTTCCGTACATAGTAGTTCCCTCTTTCTAATTTTTCACCAAACAAAAAATGCAGTCCCAATAATGAGGACTGCATAATACGCCCAAGACACGGCTGCTGTATGCATCTCCGTCCATTTGCCTGAGAGATTCGGCTTTCGCCTTGCACCTTCGGCACACAACTGAATGTGTTCTCCAGAGAGTCCTCTGCTTTTCGGTCCTATCTCCTACCGGAGATACCTGAGACTGTTAATCCTTCGGTGGGCAGATGCCACTTTCCCGAAAAGCGTCATAGGTTATTTGGTTTTCTGTATACCAGTATATCTATTTTCATGCAAATGTCAACCACAGAAAGACACTTTCGTCACAATAAACAGTATATTGAGCATTTCCCTTCGGAATATGGCCATTTTGCCATTACCCTCCCAAATTGCCGAGAAATTCCCGTTTTTGTTCTGCCAAGTATTCGTCCAGGCGGCCATTTTTCAACATGTGCAAGCCCACAAACTGCAATTCTTCCCAGCTATCCTGTTCATGCTCCACTAGGATGGGAAAGAAGCCTACGCCATTATGCTCAGCCGCATCGCAGTCGCCGGGGGCATCGCCCACCATCAGCACATGATCCGTTTCATATCCCATTTGTAAAAGCTGACGAATGCAAGCGGTTTTGGTGCCATTTTCCTGAGTCAGCAGCAAATCCACATATGGCATCAGACCATGGCGAGTCCACTCATCTATGACAGTTTCGCGGTTAGCACCTGACACAACCACAACATCTGCAAATTCCTTCATAGTCCGCAAACAAGCCAGCGCACCGGGGAAAGGATGCATCAGTTCGCTGGGAATCAACGCAATATTAGCCTTGGCTTCCTTGCTCCATGCCAGTGCTTTTGCAAGACATTCTTTCCCCTCTCCATCGGGATAAGTTGCGATGGTCTGCTCCAGCACCTCATCAGATAAGGTTTCCGAACTTTCCACCCATGAGCGCAGTTCCTTAACTCCTGTAATAGGCGTGAAACGGCCGTTGATCTCTGTCAGCACAAGGGCAAGCGCCCGATACTGATTGATACCCCGGGTAAGCTGATACAAATTAACTTCATTCCACCGCTCCAAAACTTCAATCCGCCAAGGCTCCAACTCCCAATGGCGCACCATGCACGGACCATAACAATGATAATGTTTACGGTTCATGGTATCCATGACGGATCCTTCTGAGTCCACACAGACCAAATATTCGTGCTTTTTCTCATGAAAATTGAACACAGACATGGCTTACCTCCCGGATTCCATACTCTATATACATAATAACAGAAAACCCATGTAATTTCAAGTACACCGTTTTGATTGACAAGATTCGAAAACAGTGATATACTTGTGACATATTCATTACCGAAAGGAGAATAAATTATGAACTGTCCCAATTGTGGCGCCGCTTGCGCCGAGGGCATGAAGTTCTGCACCGCTTGTGGAGCTCAGCTGGCACAGCAGGCCGCTCCTGTTGAAGTCGCCGAGGCCGCTCCGGCTGCAGAGCAAGTTGTCACTACCACTGCAGAGAGCGTTGCTGAGCCTATTGTTCCCCCCGTGGAAGCTCAGGAGGCTCCCGTTGCTACCGCTGAGGCTCCCGCAGAGGCCGAAACGAAGTCCGGCTTCAGTATTGGTGGTGTATGGGCCGAGGTGAAGAACGCCATCAATCCTATGGTAGCTAAGATCAAGCCTTTCCTGAAGAATAAGTTTGTTCTGGCCGGTATTGCCGCTACTGTATTGCTGCTGATCGTTCTGTGCGTAGTTTCCATCGCCAAGAGCAACGATAATGGCTTCATTCAGCTGAAGAAGTCCGTTTTTCTGCTTGAGAATGACGGCGAAATCACCGTACTGATCAACAACAAGCCCCTGAAGAAGACCATCAAGGCCGATGGCTATTCTCGCGTACAGCAGAGCCTTGACGGCAGTATCACCGCATTCCTGGCCTACGAAAAGGATACTGACACCTACAGCTACGAAAATGATCTGTACATTGTTAAGGGCAACAAGGTTAAGCTGGTTGCCGAAGATGTTACCAGTTTCCAGCTGAGTGTTTCCGGTAAGGGCCTGGCCTATTCCACCATCGAGGATGACAACACCTATGGTCTGTACCTGCTGAAGGTTGGCTCCAAGAAGGCCAAGGAAGTCACCACTGATATGTGCAATGGCAATTATGTCATCTCCCCTGACGGCAAGTCCGTAGCCTACTACGAAGCCGGCGACGAGGGCGAGCCCAACGAGCTGTACTTTGCCAAGGGTAAAAACGGCAAGAAGGTCACCTCCAAGGAGACCGAGCTGCTGGCTATCAGCAACAATGGTAAGTACATCTACACCATCTGCGGTGAGGAAGATTCCTATGAGTCCAATCTGTACAAGTTCAACAAGAAGGGCGATCGTGTGAAGCTGGGTAAGATCAGCGATGATGACGTTTACTTCAACGCAGACAACACCCAGGTCATGTTCACCAACGAAGGCAAGACCTACGTTTCCACAAAGGGTAAGGATGCTGTTAAGGTTTCCAACGGTGAGCTGACTATGGTTAGCGTCCCCAACAGCGGCGCTATGTATGCAAGCGATTCCAACTATCCCGTGAACAACCTGTTCGATCATGTTTACACCAGCTACAATGATGGCAGCCGCAGCGCAATTATCATCAAGAAGAACCCCGACAAGAATGTAAAGCTGGCCTCTAAGGTTTCTTCCTGCAGACTGGACGAGTCCGGTAAGTATATGTACTATCTGCGTGATGGCGAGGAACTGCGTGTCCTCCAGCTGAGCCACGGTCAGAGAGCTTCTGAGAAGTCCAAGGAGCTGGCTGATGAGGTTGACAACTATATCATCACCTCCGATCGTAAGCTGGCTTACTACATCAGCGACGACACCCTGTACAGCGTCAACGGCAAGAAGGGCGGCCGTGCTAAGACTATCAAGAGCGACGACCTGAGCTACGGCTTGGCTCTGAACAGCAAAGATGTTCTGTTCTTTGAGGCCGAAGGCGATGTATACGCATGCTCTAACGGCAGAACTGCAAAGCTGGTTCTGGCCGATTCCGAGTTGGCAATGTCTACCGCCAATGGTATCGTGTTCGCTGGCACTGAAGAGTCTGTCTACGTTAATAAGACCGGCAAGAAGTTCAAGCTTCTGATGGAAATCGACAACTAATGTATACATCAAACTGCCAAAGCACTCCGGTGCTTTGGCAGTTTTTTCATTCCTCAATTGACTTTTCCCCAGACAAAAGTTATAATAAAGAAAAAGGCACGGAGGTATTATCATGGAAGTTAAGATCATTACCATCAGCCGTGAATTCGGCAGCGGCGGACGCAGCATTGGTCGGGAGGTTGCCGATCGACTGGGTATCCCCTTCTATGACAAGGAGCTGGTGGAGCAGGTAGCTCTGGAATCCGGTTTTGCGCCTCAGTTTATCGAGGAGCATGGCGAGCATGCCCCCAGCCGCAGTCGCCTCGCATATGCTTTCTCTCATCAAGGCATCCCCGGCCTGATGAACGGCATGTCCACAGCAGATTTCCTGTGGAGCATTCAGTGTAATGTGATCATGCAACTGGCAGAAAAGGGGCCCTGCGTCATTGTGGGCCGCAATGCGGATTATATTCTCAAGGATCGTCAAGACTGTCTGAATGTATTCATCCATGCGGATATGGATTTCCGTGCAGATCGCATTGTCAGGCTGTACGGCGAATCCGAGAAGAGTCCGGAATCCCGACTGAACGAAAAGGATAAGCGCCGCATGGTCAATTACCAGCACTACACCGGCCGCAATTGGGGTCAGGCCACCAATTACGATCTGTGTTTGAACAGCGGCAAGCTGGGAATCGACAAGTGTGTTGATATGATCGTAGGCATCGTGAAAAACGGCAAATAAGCAGCAAAACTCCCTCAGGAACATTCCTGAGGGAGTGCTTTTATTATTACTTCTTTTTTACTTCCAGATAGCAAAACATAATTGCCAGTGCCAGGAGTCCGCAGATTACCGCTGCTTCCTGGATCAATACAATGACCTTAAATTTCAATACATACGGCACAAAATCAAAGATAAAAAACCGTCCTGCCGCTGCAGCAAGCAAAGCGCCTACTGCAAACCACTTATTTAAGATCTTCAGCACCGCAACGGCAATCAAGGCCATGCAGGCAAGGTAGATGATACAAGCCAGCACGATTCGCAATACGCTACCGGTGGTAAAGCTCTGCAGCATCAGAACAAGGCAGTATCCCATGCCCATTGCGCCATACACAACGGGGCTATTAAAACGGATCCCCCGCATCATCACCACAAACGCCAGCTCCAAAACCGCAGGCAGGATCAGCATCAAAATCATGTTACCGATCCCCATCTGCTCCAACCGGGTAAAGCCGAAACAATATACAATTTGCAGGTAAAAGGCCAGGCCCATCAGAACAGGAACCTTTCCCATATGCTTACCGCCCATATTCAAAGAGCAGAATAGTCGTTTATCCATGATTACACCTCCTGCGCATTTGCTACATTATACACCATCTGTCAAGAAATAGCAAGGGCTTCCCCTTCGCCGATGTGGATATTTACACCGTTGACCTCCACATTCTCCTCGGCGTTGATCAGGATGTACTTCACACCGCCGATAACACGGGTTTCGATCAGGTCGGTGCGATCGGGGGCCACCTTAATAGACACATCGGGGGTCTTGATCTCAACACGCTTGTTGTCGATGATGTTTTTCGGATGCAGAGCCGCTTCAAAACCGAAGGTTTCATCATAATCGACGCTGAATTTAGCCATGTGTTCCTCAGAAACGCCGCACGTATTCAGCACTTCCTTCACATCCTCCTTGCTCACCAGCAGCGCCTCAGGAATCTTGCTTTCCTTGTGCAACTCAATCCGTTGGCACAGTTCCTCGTGGACAGTCTGCACCAGATCCATATTGCACTCATCGTCCAGCGCCACGCTGAGCAGCGCCTCAAAGGACTTCTTCTGCTCCGCCGCAGGCTTGGGAATGGGCGTATTAAACACCGACGCAACAAAGGCTTCGTGACTTTCCTTGGGGCTGTGGGTGTAATAGAGGGCATTATAAATATTGGTTGCCCGGTTATCGAATGCGGGGAACAGGAAGCCCAACTCCGGTGCGGAAACGATATTCTGCATGCCGCCGTCGTGGAACTGCTTCTCCTCCGGGATGTAGTGCAGGTTGGGCTTTGTCTGCTTCACGGGGCAAATGGCGCACAGCAGGTAGGTATACACCTCATTGGATGCATCATTTTGCAGCTCATCGTCCTTGCTCTTAAAAGGCACATCATAGCTGTCGCAGCCCAGCAAAATCAGGTAGCTGCTCTCCAGAGAAACGGTGTCCACCACCTTCTTGTAAAAATCCATCCGCAGATTTTCTTCCTTCAGGCGGGTTTTGCGCAGCTCCATCAGCAGGCGATGTTCCTCAGAATCGGCCACCTGACTGGTCTTGAAGGTAATGTCGATCAGGTTCTTGCCGATGGTGCCGGAAAGCGCACGGCGCATAAGGCCAAAATATTTTTCCGCCTCATTTTCCGGCATAATACCGGTGCTTTGCTGAAACTGGGCAATAATCTCCTTATTATCGTTTACATAGCAGCCATAAATGGCAGTCATATTACTCCGGTCACGACGCTGACGGCGCCGAATCTCACCGATTTCTTTGGTATTCATAGCAACCTCGCAGTAAATAAATTTGCGGCTGTGCCGCCTGAGTATTATAGCACAGCTTATTTAAGATTTCAAAGGGAAAATACGGCGGCAAAAGCCGCCGTATTTTTAATCCCAAAGGCATTTCCAATTCTGAATAAAGTATTCGATACCGGAATAAATGGTAGTCACCAAGATGATTCCAACCACCGTCCAGCAAAGCCAGACAACTGTGGGGAACGCCATCAAGAAGCACAGACCGATCATAGAAGCGGCAGTTTTTACCTTTCCGCTCCAACCGGCGGCAATCACATTTCCCTTGCCCACGGCCACCAGCCGCAGACCGGTCACTGCAAATTCCCGGGTGAGAATGATCATCAGCGCCCATGCAGGTACCTGACCCCATTCGCAGAACATGGTCAGCGCCGCAATGGTGAGCAGCTTATCAGCCAGCGGATCCAAGAATTTTCCGAAATCGCTGACCTGGTTATATTTTCGGGCGATATAGCCGTCCACAAAGTCCGTGATGCTTGCCAGAATGAACACGCCCAACGCGCACCACATATACACGTTAGCCGCACCGCCACTGAGGTACATCAGTACCATATACGCCGGAATAAAAGCCACACGGATCAAGGTAATTTTGCTTGCTAGGGTCATGCTTCATCCTCCACAATATAACCGGACAGATCCCCTTCCACCAAGCCATCGATGCATACAGTCACAAAATCACCTTCCGACAAATCCTCATCGCAGGCCAGCCACACACGGCCGTCAATGTCAGGAGAATCCGCATAGGTACGTCCGAAATACTGTCCAAATTCTTCGTCAAAGCCGTCTACCAAAACCTTTAGGGTCTTGCCAATCATGGCTTCGTTGTAATCATCCATGATTCGGGACTGAATGGTTTCCACGATGGCCGCCCGCTCCTGAGCGATCTGGGCATCGGGGAATTCCATTTCTGCTGCGGGGGTATCCTCCTCAGGAGAGAACGGGAAAGCGCCCACACGCTCCAGCTTCAGTTCCTTCAGAAAATCGCACAGCTCAGCAAATTCCTCTTCCCCCTCACCGGGCAGGCCGGTGATGATACTGGTGCGCAGCACCAGTCCGGGAATCCGCTCGCGCAGCTTGGTAAACAAGCTGCGCAGATATACACCGTCACCACGGCGATTCATCAGGGAAAGAATCTTGCTGTTGCAATGCTGAATGGGAATATCCAGATATTTGACGATCTTAGGCTCCGATGCGATCACATCGATGAGATCGTCGTCGATCTCATCGGGGTACAGATAATGCACCCGGATCCACTCCAAGCCCTCGATCTGGCACATCTGCTGCAAAAGCTCCGGCAGCAACCGCTGATGTCCGGGCAGATCCGTGCCGTAACGGCTGGTATCCTGGGCAACCACGATCAGCTCTTTCACGCCACTATCAGCAAGCAGACGGGCTTCATACAGCACGTCATCCATCTGGCGGCTGCGGAACTTGCCCCGCAGGTACGGGATAATGCAGTAAGCGCAGCGGTTATCGCAGCCTTCTGCGATTTTAATGAATGCATAATGCTCCGGGGTGGTGACGATCCGTCCGGTTTCCAGCTCGGGAGCATCAATGTCCCCAAACTGGGACACGGTCTGCTCCTCCAGCAGTGCTTCAATGGCGCCAACCACATCCGCATAACTGCCGGTACCCAGAACACCGTCCACCTCAGGCAGTTCCTCCATAATCTGGTCCTGATACCGCTGAGAAAGGCAGCCGGTAACCAGAATTTTGCCCACACTCCCCTGCGCCTTAAGTCCCGCAGTCATGAGTATGTAGTCGATTGCCTCGGATTTTGCCGAATCGATGAAGCCGCAGGTGTTGATCACCACCACGTCGCAGCCCTCGATGCCGGCGCAGACCTCATGCCCAGCCTCCCGAACACGGTACATCATCCGCTCGCAATCCACCTGATTCTTGGCACACCCAAGGGAAATAAATCCAATATTCGCCATGTTAATCCTCCAGGAATTCCTCAATATCCAACTGCTGCAATGCAGAACGAATCTCGCTATAGCTGTGCCCTCGGCGCATCAGCGCATCGATGGCCTTTTTCCGCTCCCGCTCGTCCGATTCCACACCCAGTCTGGCACGAAGGAAATCCACTATCTTATCCGTTTGATCCGGGTAATCCTCTAAAGCATCCTCCCAATAGGATTTGGGAATGCGCTTTTCATACAGCGCCTGCTTGGCTCTGGCGATGCCATAGCCCTTGGAAGCACAGCGCCGAACGATCTGAGCGGCAGTTTCTGCGTCGTCCACCAGCTTCAAATCCACCATCCACTCCACAGCTTCTGCTGCCTGCTTGGGGTCTTCCCCCTTGCGAATCAGCCGCTGCTGCAGATCTTTCTGGGATACGCTGGATGCAGATACGATCCGCACCGCCCGCATTTTTGCAGACATCTGACCTGCGTCGGTGCGCAAGGCTTCCATCTGCCCATCATCCAGCTCCATACCGGTATACAGCCCATGGTCTTCCACGGTCTGCCGGTAGAGCCGCATGGTAGAGCCGTCGTCAAACCGGACAAAGTAACGCCCTGCCCGGTCCGGCTTCAGCATTAATTTCTCAATCCTCATCGATGAAATCGTCAGCGCTGACGGCTACGGGACGCTCAGCGGCCTTGGCAGGCTTGCTCTCTACACCCATCAGCTTGCCCAGGTTGGCACGAACCTCCGCCTCGACTTTTTCTGCAATATCGGGATTGGCCTGCAGATAGGTCTTAACACTATCCTTACCCTGACCGATCCGCTCATCGCCCATGCTAAACCAACTGCCACTCTTCTGCACGATGTCCAGCTGGACTGCCAGATCCACCAGCTCGCCCCACTTACTGATGCCCTGACCATAGTAAATATCGAAATGAGCCTCACGGAAGGGAGGAGCCACCTTGTTCTTGACCACCTTAACACGGGTCTTGTTGCCGATGACGTTGCCGCCTTCCTTGATGGACTCCACACGGCGAACATCCATACGCACGGAGGAATAGAACTTCAGGGCGTTACCGCCGGTGGTGGTTTCAGGGTTGCCGTACATAACACCGATCTTCATACGCAGCTGGTTGATGAAGATGACCACGCAGTTGGTCTTTGCGATGGTGCCGGCCAGCTTACGCAGAGCCTGGGACATCAGGCGAGCCTGCAGACCCACAAAGGTGTCGCCCATCTCGCCCTCGATTTCCTGACGGGGAGTCAGAGCAGCCACGGAGTCCACGACCACCACATCAACCGCACCGGAACGAACCAGTGCATCGGTGATTTCCAGAGCCTGCTCACCGGTATCCGGCTGGGAAACCAGCAGGCTGTCGGTGTCCACACCCAGAGCAGCAGCGTACACAGGGTCCAGAGCATGCTCCGCATCCACAAAGGCAACTTCGCCGCCACGCTTCTGGGACTCAGCCAGGATGTGCAGAGCCAGCGTGGTCTTGCCGGAGGACTCAGGACCGTAGATCTCGATGATACGTCCCTTGGGAACACCACCGATACCCAGCGCTGCATCCAGTGCCAGAGAGCCGGTGGGAATGGCCTCCACGTTCATTTCAGGACGGTCACCCAAACGCATGACAGTGCCCTTGCCGTAATTCTTTTCAATCTGTGCCAGGGCAGTCTTCAGCGCCTTGGCCTTATCAGCCGCCGGAGTCGGGGCTTCGTAAAGAGGTTTCTTCGTTGCCATTATTCTTCTTCCTTCCTGCCGAACTGTGCCAGCACAGCCCGTTCTCTGTCGTTATAATCTCTGGAACGTTCCAGAATGGTATACCCGTTTTGCTCCAAAATGCGGCACACGTCATCGCCCTGATCCATGCCAAACTCAAAACACAGATAACCGCCGGGCTTTAGCGCCTGCGTATAATTCTTCACGATGGCACGGTAGAAATCTAAACCATCATCGCCGCCGTGAAGTGCCAGATGGGGCTCAAAATCCTTCACGCTCCGATCCAGCTCCCCCATCTCCTTAGTGGTGATGTAGGGCGGATTGGAAACGATCAGGTCAAACTTACCCAAAAATGCCGGAGGCGGTGTCAGCGCATCGGCCTGAACGCAGGACACACGGCCACTGAGCTTCTGTCGGGTGATGTTCTTCTTGGCAACTGCCAGAGCATCCCGGGAAATATCCGCCAGGGTCACCCGGGCATCCTTCACTCGGTTGGCAACCGCCAGACCGATGCAACCGGAGCCGGTACAAAGATCCAGAATCCGAGGATCCTGATCCAAAAACAATCCCTTTTTGATAGCCAGCGCTGTCACCGCACAGGTATCGTCCCGGGGAATCAGCACATTGTTATCCACATACAGAGTCATGCCGTAGAAGCTCCACTCGCCCAACACATAAGCCAGCGGCTCATCGTTAAGAATGCGCTGTACAGCTTTCTCCATATCCTCGCACACCGTTTCGCAGGCGTACTTTTCCCGATCGGCGACGATAGCCTCCTGACTCTTACCGGAAACATAGCACAGCAAGTTCCGAGCTAAAAGGCTTGCGGTCTGCTGGTCTTCCTTCTCCATGAATGCCCGACGGGCATCCAAATAAAGCTGAGAAAACTTTTTTACCACTTGTCGTCCCCCTCCTTCTCGGGAAGCACAGCCTCAACAGCGGCAATGCCCACCTCGACCATGCTGTCATCCGGCTCCTGCGTGGTGAAATTCTGCATCCACATACCAGGAGCAGTGAGGATGCGGGTGAACCAATTATCATAGCGGCCAACCAGACGGTTGATCTCATAGGCAATGGCAACCACCAGAGGAATCAGTGCCAGCTTCAGCACGATCTTAATCAGTCTGCTTCCGGCAAGCACATCCAAACCAGGAATCAGGCCCAGCAGGCTGGATGCCACAGAGAACACCAGAATGGACAGAAGCATCACCACCAGCAGGAAGCTGGTGCCGCACCGAGGGTGCAGACGGGTCATCTTCTGGACATTTTCCACAGTCAGAGGCAGACCGGCTTCATAGCAGCGGATGGTTTTATGCTCTGCGCCATGGTAAGCAAAAACACGCTTCATATCCTTCATTGTGGACACCAGCAGCATATATCCTGCGAAAATCAGCATCCGGATCAGACCTTCCAGCAGGTTGATCACCAGATCGTTGTGGATCCAATTTTGAAGTACATTGCCTAACAGCATAGGCACAACAAAGAACAGTCCAATGGAGAACAGCAGAGAAATTGCCACCATCACACCCAGAATGCCATTGCGGAACTTCTCATTGCTGAGCTTTTCATCCAGCCACTTATCCAGCTTGGATTGCTCTCCCTGAGCCTCCTCAGGTGCCAAGTCTGCAGACTGCATGATGGCCTGAATGCCCACAAACTGGGCATCAAAAAAGCCAACCACGCCACGAATCAGCGGCCAAGTGGCAAAACTACCCTTTTTATGCACCTTCCGGGGCTTCACATCCACCTTCAGGCCGTCCTTGGTGCGCACCACAATGGCGTCCTTCTCCGGGCCACGCATCATGATACCCTCGATCAGCGCCTGACCGCCGATCATCGTCTTAAATTTTTCCGCACATGGCGTTTGATTTTTCTTTGCCATAACGTTCCTTTCTCACTGGGTGGCAGGCAGACGTACTGTAACCACAGTACCGCCGCCCGGAGCATTTTCCAGATCCAACATGCCGCCGTGAAGCTCTACGATCTCATCGCATACCGCAAGACCGATACCGGAGCCACGGGCTTTGGAGCTGCCCTTGTAGAATTTTTTCTTCACCAGAGGAAGCTCGTCCTCTGGTATACCGGGACCATGATCCCGAATACGAACTACGATTTCCTCATTTTCCATTTGGATCGAAGCTTCGATCCGTTTGCCTTCACCGCCATGCTTGGCGGCATTATCCAATATATTCAGGAAAACCTGACGCAACCGCTTGGGGTCGCAGGGGATTTCCGGAATTTCCTCTTCCGTCGGCAGGTAATCCAGCGTAATCCCCTCTTGGGTCAGCCGACTGCCATACATATATACCGTATCCTCAAATTCCGCCAAAATATCGGCAACTTCGATGTTCAGAGTGAAGCGACCATCCTGGATTCGGGTGAAATCCAGCAGATCCACCACCATTTCCGTCAACCGCTTTGTTTCGCCCAAAATGATCTTCATGCCCCTGCGGGTCTGAGGATCCAGATCATCCCCGGCAAGGATGGTTTCACTCCAGCCGTGGATCGCAGTCAAAGGCGTGCGCAGCTCATGGGACAGTGAGGAAATGAATTCCGTCTGCATTTTTTCGTTCTGGTTCAGCTTCACGGACATTTCATTGACCGTCTGGGCCAGTTCACCGATTTCATCGTTGTATTTGGGTTCCAGCTGGATACCATAGGTACCGTTGGCAATTTTTTTTGCTTTTTCCGTGATTTCCCCCAAGGGATTGAGGATGGAGCGCATAAAATAACCGCTGCTCAGCAACAAAATCGCCAGAATAGCCAGTAGTGCCACACATGCAATCCCCGCCACACGCAGGATCTGCAGATTCATCAGCCGTGTAGATGTAACATACCGAAGCACGCCAACCACTTCGCCGTTGCTGAAGATCACAGGACCGGATACCGCAACGATCCCTTCGGAGGTCAACGGATCAGCGCCTATATAGGTGCTGACGCCACGTTTGCTAATAGCCTCCATAATCTCCGGTGTGGTGGGAGATTCCCCAGTCCACTCGCCGTAGGAGGATACCACCAACATACCGTCCGCATCTATGAACTGCAGCTCCATCGTGTTACGTTCCTCATAAGTTTGCGCATAGGTGATGCAGGACTGATAGTACTCCTCATACTCCAGATTCAAATATTCTTGAAAGTAGTTGGTGGTTTCCTCTGCACGGCGGCGCATATCCGATTCCATACCGGAATAATAATACGCCGCAAATGCCACAGTCACCGCTATCACGCAGGCGATGCCCAGCGCAAATATCAGGCCAACTGTATTGATCAGCCAACGCCTGCGAAGGCCGCCGATTTTCCGCATAGGCTACTCCTCTTTTCCGTGATCAGCTTCCCCACTTGTAGCCAAAACCCCAGACCGTGGTAATATAGGAGGGCAAATTGGGGTTATCCTCCAGCTTAATCCGAAGGCGGCGGATATTTACATCCACAATTTTCAGATCCCCCTCATACTCCCGTCCCCACACAGAGGAAAGGATCTCCTCCCGGGATAGGGCTCTGCCGGGATTCTGCATAAATAGCTTGACAATGGCATACTCAACCTGGGTCAGGCGGATGCGGTTACCCATTTTCTCCAGAGTGCGGTTACGAGTGTTCAAAATAAAGGGGCCTTGGGTCAGCAGTTCGCTGACAGCCACACTGTCACCTCGGACGCGGCGCACCAACGCATCCAACCGCGCAGTCAGTTCTGCGGGAGAGAAAGGCTTGGTCACATAGTCATCAGCACCGTTCATAAGACCGGTGATCTTGTCCATTTCCTGGGTTCTGGCAGTCAGCATAATGATGCCAATGTGCTTACTTGTGGCACGGATCCGGCGGCAGACTTCAAATCCGTCAATATCCGGAAGCATAATATCCAGAACCGCCACATCCACATCCGGATGCGCCTTCAGTTTTTCCAAGGCTTCCTCGCCGGTACCGGCCTCCACCGTCACATATCCCGCTCTTTGCAAATTGATCACCACAAAGCTGCGGATATTCTCCTCATCTTCCAAAATCAGTACTTTTTTCATAATGGCACCTCTTATGTTTCTCCGTTTTTCCATTCGCCGCGAATCAAATGGAGGCTGCCGCTGAGGACCTCCTGCGTCACACCGTAATCAGCAGACGCGACCTCCAAATTGGCAGCATAAACGGTGGTATCCGTCTTATAAATAACAAATCGATTGTCAGAAATGGCCAGTTCGTCCCGGTTAGCGCCGGTCAAGGCATAGACCGTCAGCAGCTTTTGGGCTGCCGTAAAGCCTTCATCCCACAAGTAGAATTCATAGGCGTACCCCCGCTGCACAACAGCAATTCTGGGGGCAAGCTTAGCAGGCAGATTCATATACCAACCGGCCTGATAATCGTGGTAGGTAAAAGCTTTGTCAATCTCCTCTCCGGTAGCAGTCATAGCATACCAGCGAATGAGATACTGCATGCTGGAGATTCTTGTGTCATCCGGACTCCGCATGGTGAAAAGATCCGGAAGCTCCATGATGCCGTCCCCGTCAATGTCATCGGCAAACACAAAATAGTTACGCAGAGTCTGGACACTGGTACCGGACTCATTGGAAAAGCTCACATTGGTGAATATATTGTCCCGCACGGCGAAAACATCCGTAATAATGGCGCTTTCTCCCACAGCGGAAGCCACATACACCGCCGGCTGACCACCGTAGAGCTTGCTCACAACGATGCGCTTGATCTGGCTCACCGGCTGGGACATGTTCATCTGGTTGGAGCGCTCCATGGCTCCGCCGCTGTAATGAAATACCTCCGCAATGCCGTTGGCCTCGTCGGATTCGCCGGGATGCAACACCAACATGCCGGTACGTCCATCGGCGTTCAGATCGCAGGTAACAAACTTGGTATAGTTGGCATTCATCATAGCGATGGCCTTGCCATCCACAAAATGGTACGCCGTTAATGCCCGTGTCACCTGGTCACTTACCTGACGACCAAGAATCAGCTCATATCCGGGCTGATCGTCCACTCGGGCATACTCCACCACATCAAAACCGGAGCCGGTGCTTTGGATGGTATCCGTCAGCTGATAGGCACCGTCTACCTGCTGAAAAATCAGCACACACAGTGGCTTTTCCGTTTCACTCTTGGCAAAAACCAGACATTCATCCACTCCATCACCGTCAAGGTCCGCCTTCTGCACGGCCTGCAAATTATCGCCGGACAGCGGGGCACAATAACTGTTACCGCGCATAGCTCCATCAATGGCCTTTTGAAGATTCTTGTAATCATCCGACCGCTTTGGCAGACAGTACATTTCATTGACCGTCAGCATGGAGCATCCGCTGAGGAGCAGTGCCGCCAAAAACAGGCAGCTGATCTTTATCCAATTTTTCACGGCAAACACCCCTTTCAAACGTATATTATATCACATTTTATCCCAAAAGAAAAGCTATTTCAGCACAACATTCTCATTTCCCAGAACATTTTTCAGCTCTTGCAGCATTCTGGGATCGAAGCTCGCCTTAGCGCCACGGAGCTTGCGTGTATCCTCAAAGAACACCTTCACCGTGCCGTCGCCAGGGAACATATTCACGATGGAGCGCACCTTACGGTACCGGGGATCCTCCTCTCCGGTAAGCCGCAGCCACAGGGTTCCATTGGAAACAATGGGCTGGGTTTGCTGCACAACAGCCTGAGGTGCTTCCGAGAAATCGGTGATCGGTCGAGCCCGGTTAATGATAATCTGAGGATCCTTGTCATCCCGAATGGACAGCCGTCCGGTAATCACCACTGCCTCATTCTCCCGGAGGTAACCGCCGTACTGACTCAGCACGTTGGAAAACGCCAGCATTTCGATGGCTGCCGTATCGTCTTCTACGGTCACATAGGCCATGAGAGAATTATTCCGGGTGGTTTTGGTCTTCATACTCTGGACGATGCCCGCCACGGACACGATCTGTTCGTCCTGATAGTGACTCTCCTCCCCCATCAACGCCGACATCGGCACCACATGGGTGTTGCGCAGGTACTGCCGGTAATCGTCCATGGGATGACCGGAAATGTAAATACCGGTGGTTTCCTTCTCCATGGCCATCAAATCGGCAGGCTTCATTTCCGCCAGCTTGGGGATGGGAATGGTCGCCACGGGATCGTCCTCTTCCAGCATGCCAAACAGCCCCATCTGCCCATCCAGATTCTTTTTCCGGGTGGTAGCGATGGTGTCCATCATGCTGTCGTACACCGCCAGCAGCTCGCTGCGGTGATAACCGAAGCAATCCATGGCACCGCACTTGATGAAGTTTTCCACGGCACGCTTATTCAGTTCACCCTCACCCATCCGTTGGATGAAGTCTTCCAGGGACTTGAACGGGCCATCAGCCCGCTTGGCAACAATGTTGCGAATCAGGCCGTGACCCACATTTTTCACAGCACCCAAGCCGAAACGGATGCTGTCCCCCTCCACAGTAAAGGGATCATCGGAATGGTTAATATCCGGAGGCAGAACCGGGATGCCCAACTCCTTGCACTCGGCAATGTAGCCGGAGATCTTGGTGGCAGAATCCAGCACCGAGGTCATCAGCGCCGCCATATATTGCTTGGGATAGTGGCACTTCAGGTAAGCGGTCTGGTAGGAAACCACCGCATAGCACACAGCGTGGGCCTTATTAAATGCGTATTTAGCAAAGTCATCGATCTCATCGTAAATGGACTGGGCAACCGCCTCCGGCACACCGTGCCCGATACAGCCGGTGATTCCCTGCTCCGGGTCACCATAGACGAATACCTTTCGCTCCGCCTCGATGACCTTCATTTTCTTCTTAGAGATGGCTCGGCGGATATTGTCCGCCTGACCCATGGTATAGCCACCAAGACTGCGGAAAATTTCAATAACCTGCTCCTGATACACGATACAGCCGTAGGTAACCTTCAAAATCGGCTCCAGAAGTGGGGTTTTGTAACGGATCTTCCGATGATCCAGCTTGTTTGCAATAAAGGTGGGAATGGAATCCATAGGGCCCGGGCGGTACAGCGCCACGATAGCGGTCATGTCTTCGATGGAGGTGGGGTGCATATTTATACACACGCCGGTAATACCAGCAGACTCCAGCTGGAACACGCCCTGGGTCTTGCCCTCACCCAGCATAGCGAAGGTTTCCGGGTCATCGTCCGGCACCTCGGAAATGTCGAAATCCGGCTCAAATTGCCGAATCTGCCGCTGGGCATCTTCAATAACCGTCAAATTTCTCAGACCAAGGAAATCCATCTTGAGCAGACCAAGCTCCTCGATGGTGGTCATGGTGTACTGGGTAACAATGGTGTCATCATTACGGGACAGCGGCACATAACTGCACACCGGATCTGCGGTGATCACCACGCCTGCAGCATGGGTGGAGGTATTTCTGGGCATGCCCTCCAAGCTCATTGCGGTATCGATGAGGGTGCGCACCCGGTCATCGGTATCGTACATTTCCTTCAGCTTGGGGCTAACCTCCAGCGCATCCTTCAACGTGATGTGCAAAGTGGTTGGCACCAGCTTGGCCACCACATCTGTTTCCGCAAAGGTAAAGTTCAGGGCACGTCCCACGTCACGGATGGCGCCACGGGCGGCCATTGTACCGAAGGTGGCGATCTGCGCCACATGGTCAGCGCCATATTTGCGCATAACGTACTCAATGACCTCCGGGCGGCGCTCCTGACAGAAATCCGTATCAAAGTCAGGCATGCTGACGCGTTCCGGGTTCAGGAATCGCTCGAAAATCAGGGCATACTTCATGGGATCTACTTCCGTGATGTGCATGCAATACGCCACGATGGAAGCGGCACCGGAGCCACGTCCAGGGCCAACGGGAATGCCGTTTTCCTTGGCGTAGCGGATGAAATCCCAAACGATCAGGTAGTAATTTACATAGCCCATGCGGCTGATGACGCCGATCTCATACTCCAGCCGCTCCTTGTAGCTTTCCGGAGGATCGGCATATCGCTCCCGGAAGCCGTCATAGCACAGCTTGCGGAAGTATCCCTCGTTGGTGTAGCCCTCAGGCACTGGGAAGGACGGCAGATGGTACTCATTGAACACAAACTCCAAATTGCACCGATCGGCGATTTTAACCGTATTTTCAAAGGCTTCGTCACAATTGGGGAACAACGCACGAAGCTCTTCTTCACTTTTGATGTAGAATTCATCTGTGGAGAACTTCATCCGGTTGGTGTCATCCACAGTCTTACCGGTCTGGATGCACAGCAGTACGTCCTGCATTTGGGCATCCTCTTTGCGCAAGTAGTGCGCATCATTAGTAACAACCAACGGAAGGCCCGTTTCCCGGGCGATCCGCAAAATACCCTGATTTACCGGGGTCTGTTCCGGGATGCCATGATCCTGCAGTTCCAAATAAAAATTGTCCTCACCGAAAATTTCTGCAAGGCGCAGTGCATACCGCTTGGCAGGCTCGTAATCCTCCTGCATGAGATACTGGGGAATCGCACCTGCCAGACAAGCAGACAGAGCAATCAAGCCCTCATGGTATTTTTCCAGCAACGCCAGATCCACTCTGGGCTTGCCGTAAAAACCATTGGTAAATGCCTCGGACACCATCAAGCAAAGGTTTTCGTAGCCCTTCCGATCCTTGCACAACAGCACCAGATGGTACGGGTCATTATCCAGGCCGTAGATTCGGTCCTCCATACCACGGCGAGCCACATAAACCTCACAGCCGATGATAGGCTTGACTCCTGCGGCCTTGGCGGCCTTGTAAAAATCGATACAGCCGTACATAACGCCGTGATCGGTGATAGCAACGGCGGTCTGCCCCAGCTCCTTCACCCGATCCATAATGCCAGCGATTCGGCAGGCGCCGTCCAGAAGGCTATATTCCGTATGCAAATGCAGATGTGCAAAGCTCATTTGGACGCCTCCTTTGCGGTTTCCACCAGTTTTTTCAGCCGATGGTTCATGGCTGGCTTAGAAATGGGTGGCTGCATCATGGCAGCCAGCTCTATCAGGGATGCTTCGGGATTCTCCTCCCGGGCAATGGCTGCAACCTGAATTTTTGCAGGCAGCTGCTCCAAAAGGCCCTTTGACCGAAGCACACGAATAGCCGAAAGCTGCTCCTGCGCTGCCTCCACCACTTTAGAGGTGTTGGCTTCATCGCAATTGCACCGGCGGTTGACCTTATTGTTCAGCTCTTTTTCCAGCTTAGCTTCCATAATCCCCATGGCCGCCACCGGTGCGCCCAAAAAAGTCAGGCAATCGCTGATCAAATCGCTTTGCTTTATGTAGAGGATCTGACCACCGCCACGGGCTGCGGACTTGGGATAAAACCCAAGCATCTCTTCCATCAGGGCATAGGTTTCCCTTGCGACACTTTGATGGGTGGTGGCAATCTCCAGATGATAGCCCTTGCCAGGGTCGGTAACAGAACCACCAGCCAAAAAGGCTCCACGCAGGAATGCGGCCTTGCAGCAATCATCTTCCACTATAGGAAGGTTCACATGCAGAGATACGGTGTTACGGTCAAATCCGTAAACTTCCAATATTTCATCCATTTTTTCAGGATCATCTATCTGAAACACCAGTTTTCCCGAAGATTCCATGCTGGGAAAACTGTCAAATTCCAAATCAAACGCCCGCATAAACAGCTTTGGGAGGCTATGGGCAAATTCTCGACTTTCGGTAATAATTCGGATACCATCTGCTGAAAAATTATTACAAAACAGCAGAATACCGAAACATTCCGCAATGGCGCAGCAACGCTTTTGCGGCACAGATCGGCAAATTTCTGCCTTGGCTCCGCCTGAAAACGAAACAGCCATAGTAGCCTCCTTTCTCTTCTATCTCAGGGTGGCAGGGTCAAAATTCTCCTCCACCGGGTATTCATCCGTATCGTTAAAGTGCCACCATTCCTCGCTGTAGCCGGTAAAGCCATATCGCTCCATGACCGTCTGCAGCAGGGTTGCGTTGGCAGCGGCCTCTGCTGACACATCGGTGAACTCCCGGTCAGCATAGGCGGTGAAATCGTCAAATTCCGAAGGCATCAGCAACTCAGTGCCATTATCCAGCCGGTAGAGCGTCAAATCAATCGCCTTGCCCCGGCAGTGGGTCTGACTTCCCACACCGGGAGGTGATACATAATTGGGGTCAGGGAAGGTTTCAAACAGCTTCCGCTGAGCGGACACCGGCCGGTAGCAATCCCAAATCAGCAGACCATAGCCCTGCTGTTCCAGCTCATAGGCCACATCCATCAGTTTTTTGACTGTACCATAACGCAGATAAGCGTCCCGAAATCTGTAAATTACCTTACCGGTGAAATTATCGGTACCTGCGTAACGCAAATTCACAAATGCGTTGGGGATATAGTCCGCAACCCGTACAAAATCCGTATCTTCCACCCCTTCTGTGGGGATGTCCGAATCGCCGGGAACTTCACCACCGGGTGAAGTAGGTTTTTCTTCGGGCTTGGTTGTGCCCACCGTCGGTGCATCCGGCTTGATAGCACCTGCGGTGGCAGAAGTGATCTCATGGGTATCCGTGCTTGTATGGCAGGCACACAGAGAAGCTGCCACGCACACAGCAAGAAAACCCAGCAAAAATCTCTTTACCATATCCGCACCTCCGGCTCCAAACGGATCCCGGACTTCTGGAATACAATATCAGACACCTGAGTCAACAGTTGCTTCACATCCTCAGCAGTGGCCTGCCCCAGATTCACCGCAAAGCCTGCATGTTTTTCGGAAATCGCCGCATCCCCCACCGCATAGCCCTTCAAGCCTGCCTGATCGATCAGCGCAGCGGCATAGCCCCCAACCGGGCGCTTAAATGCAGAACCGGCAGAGGGTTTGTCTAAGGGCTGAGAGGCAGAACGTTTACCCATCAGTTCCTTCATTTTCTCACGAATTTCCTCAGCAGGCCGCTTTTCCAATGCAAAATCCGCAGAAATCACGATGCCGCTGCGCTCTTCAAGAACACTATGGCGGTAGGAAAATCCCATTTCTTCATTGGTAAAAGTGCGAATATTGCCTTCAAAATCCATCACATCCACACTTTTGCAAACCTGACAGATTTCACCGCCGTAGGCACCGGCATTCATATAAACGCCACCGCCAACCGTGCCGGGAATGCCATGGGCAAACTCCAGTCCACCCAAACCCAGATTGGCGGCAAAAACTGCTGCCCGGGTCATGGTCACGCCGGCCGTCACCCGAATGGTGGAATCGTCCACCTGCTCCATACCCTCCAGGCAGTCCTTCAGGCAAATCACCAGTCCGAGAATGCCGGCATCCGGCGCCAGAACATTGGTTCCTGCGCCAAGGATAACAGGTTTGACGTCCAATAAAGCGGACTTTTTCAATATTTCAGACAATTCATCGGCGGTTTTGGGGAAGGCCATAACCTCCACCGGGCCACCGATCCGGAAGGAAGTATGCTTAGCCATCGGCTCGTTCAGCCGCAGCTCCACATAGGGAAGCTGAGCCGTCAAATTCCGCTGAAAATCGGTCATAGTAGTCATAAACGCCTCCGGGTGTATAGTTGGTTACAGTATATCATATCTGCAGACCAATTGCAATTATTCCGAAACTTTTTTCTGTAAAGAAAGTGAAAACGGGTATACTATCCTCACAAGGAGGAATGAACATGATCGAACAAGATACCATCAAGCTGCTTCGGGAAACGGACGCAGGCATCAAAATGGGTATTGCATCCATTGATGACGTGCTGGACAACGTTTCCAGCGAGGATTTTCGTCAATTATTGCGTAAATGCAAAGAAGATCACGAAGATCTTCAAACAGACATCCAGGTGCTTCTGGAAAAATACCATGATGACGGAAAGAACCCTAACCCCATTGCCAAAAGCATGTCCTGGATGAAAACCAACATGAAGCTGACCATGGACGGCTCCGACGCCACCATCGCTGAGCTTATGACAGACGGCTGTAACATGGGTGTCAAATCCCTGAATCGCTACCTGAACCAATATGAGGCAGCGGACGAAACATCAAAAGATATCGCAAAACGCCTGATCAACCTGGAAGAGAAACTGGCAATCGATATCCGTGAATATCTGTAATAAGCACCTTGACATCCTTTCATGTATGATTTATACTGAAAATGGTTCAGCGAAAGGATGATAAAAATGCGAAAATTACGCCGCCATTTGAAAACCATTCTGATAATTACTCTGGTAGTATCGATCATTTTGTGCATCATCTTCTGGGGCAGCATATTTAGTGGATGTGTTATCACAGGGCTTGTGTTGGGCTTTCCCGTGTTCTTATTCAACCGTGTTGCAGACAATGACTATAAGGAAGAATTCGACCGCGGCAAAAATGTCGAAGGTTGGCAATAACACATTAACAAGGACGTTCCAGTTGGAACGTCCTTGCTTCATTCAAAATGGAATCGATAACCTCCTCGGGAAAACTCCGGTCGCACGCCTTTATGTTCTGCAAGAATTCACGCTTCATGGTTGATCCTTTCTCCGCTACGCTTTGATATCGGTGGTCGCATCACCTGCGGTTGGCGTTTTTGCGCCCGCCACGGTCAAAATTGGTATCTTGAGCTGGCTCTCCAAGCGGCTTTACCGCTGCATAACTTTACACGACCTCTTGCAATTACTTCTCCACTATGGCATAATAGAAAAGAAGCGAACACAATGCTGAAACTTAAGTAATTGCGCAAAAGTGCGGGTTTATCTGTCCAAAAGCTTGCTGTTCATTGTAGATATTGAAGCTCGCAGTGTTTGCCGAATCTCTTATTTGTCAAGCACTTCATTGCTCTTTAGATGACTTTTACGCCACTGATAAAAAGGAGTGACATTATGCGAAGAATCTGCAGTATCTGCGGCAAAAAAGAGCCGCTTATTCTCGGATCCATTTTCATCACCGAAATAGATGGAGTCCCTTATTGCCAACATTGCTACGGACAGAAATTCGGTGAACTGGATGCTCACCCCATCCCTGATTCTGTTTTCGCTAAAGGCGGCATTTCCAACATAAGTATAGAACAACCTACAGAGAACGAATTTGTTTTCTATAGAAATCAAATGAACGACGCCAAAATGCGGATCCATAAGCTCATGTGGTACCCCATTTTAAGGGAAAGCTACGATTCTTTCTGGGGTATCGACCGCTATTCAGGTAAATACGTTTCCGTTATCTTCTCAGAGGATGATACATCCTCCGATGGCGGTCCATCGTATCTGAGAATGTCAGCATTCACTCCCGCAGAGTTTCAGCGCGTCATGAAGCATCTCTACGCAGAGCCAATTCATAATGCATTTGCAGATGTCACCCAAAAAAGCTGGGAAGAATATCTGGACGTTAGCGTCCCCATTTGGCAATCCAAACTGGCATTCTATCTAACCCAGCAATGCGGCAACATTGTGAAGATCGTAAAATTCCCGTATAACGGACTCTTTACCTACGCAGAAGTACCTGCAGAAGCCTATTCCCAATGGACTGCAGGAAAAAGTCCACTAGAGCAAATCGCTTCCATCGGTGAGTTGACCGACGTTGCCATACATTACATAGAAAGAATCGTTCCCAAAATTTTGCGTCCATGTAAGGGTCTGTACGAGCATTTTACAAAAATCTACGCAGAAAGCACCCCCTCTGGAGAGCGTACATGGAATCTGATCCAAGTCAAGGAATATTGCAAGGAAATCAATCTGCGCAACATCTCCGCCGACCAAACCACCGCACTATTTGATTTTATCGAAAAGACCTATTACAAGGAACTTATGAATCGGGTTAGTAAATAAAATGAGCCATCATTAATTGCAGCCTCACAATTGAATTGATTAAACTTGCAAGCCCAAAATAGTAAACCTCCTACTTTCGTAGGAGGTTTCTCATGTTTGCGTTACCTATTTTCACGGTTAGGGCAAGGATCGTCCTGCCGTAGCAAGTGTCCGGTGGACACTTGCAGGCAGATTCAATCCAGCAAATAGCCGTTTTGCTCAAACCTGAATTTTGCATAAAAGAATACCTCCTACCGAAGTAGGAGGTTTCTTGTGTTTGCGTTACCTATTTTCACGGCCAGTCACCCGGCAACTATCGTCGGCGTACATGTGCTTAACTTCTGTGTTCGGGATGGGAACAGGTGGACCCACATGACAATCAACACAAACTTTTTGGTGACCCATACCG
>JAZONA010000085.1:0-4279 GCA_045654265.1 Faecousia sp. | reverse complement strand
TTACAGCCGTCAGGTCAGCTACAGCCCCATGAAGTTCGCCTACGGTCAGCTGAGCAAGGATGTTTCCGCCGAAACCAAGTCCCTGATGGTGGCTATGCTGAATTATGGCGCACAGGCGCAGATCTACTTTGATTACAAGACAGATGCTCTGGTGAACAAGGATCTTACCGATGCCCAGAAGAAGCTGGTGAAAGAATACAACAGCTCCATGATGGACAGCATCGACCCGCTCGATCCCAGCAAGACCGGCCCCTATGCCAACACCGGCGGTTACGACAGTAAGTACCCCACCGTTGCCCTGGATGGCGCATTTTCCATCTGCTACTATTTCACCACCCAGTATCCTCCGGAGGGGAACGTGATATTCTTCTACTGGACTGAGGATGACTACAATGCCGCCACCCGGCTCCATTCCTCCAACGCCACCGGGCGCATCGTGATGTCCGGCACCAATGTATTTTCCGCCTTCGTAGAAGGTATCGCGGCACAGGATCTGGACGACACCATCTACATCACCGCCGGCTACCAGTACAACGGCGTGACCTACTGCACCGGCGTTCTGCCCTACAGCATCGGCGCTTTCTGTGCCAGTCAGGCAAATACCGGAAGCGCTGCGATGAAGCCTCTGGCAGCCTCCATTGCTGTCTATGGCTACTATGCTAAGGCATACTTCGCATCGCTGTAAATGATTGTTTGCCGGCAGTGCCGGCTGACATGCTCGTGCTCAGCTGAGAGGTAATCGTTATGCCATTGGGTACCGCTCGGTAACGTTTCTGCCTACGACGACCGCTTTCTTCGTTTCCGAGTGACACCCTGCGGCGTTTGTCCACCTCTCAGGTTCAGAACGCGTCTTGCGGCGGGCCACGCCCGCTAAACAATCATTCAGCATTCTATCCCGCAAAAAACCGCCCGTGGAAATCCACGGGCGGTTGCATTTTATTCAGGAATCTTCGGGGTCTTTGCCAGGCTGGCGGCGATTTCCTCGTCGGTGGGGATGTAGTCGCCCATCTGACCGTCGTTGAATCGCTGGTAGGCATACATATCGAAGTAGCCGGTACCGGTCAGACCAAAGACGATGGTCTTCTCCTCGCCGGTTTCCTTGCACTTCAGGGCCTCATCGATAGCCACACGGATGGCATGGCTGCTTTCAGGTGCAGGCAGGATGCCCTCCACCTTGGCAAACTCGGTAGCGGCGGCGAACACGCTGGTCTGCTCTACAGACACAGCCTCCATCAGGCCGTCGTGATACAGCTGAGAAACCACGCTGCTCATGCCGTGATAACGCAGACCGCCGGCATGGCTGGAAGCAGGCATGAAGCCGCTGCCCAGGGTGTACATCTTCTGCAGGGGGCAAACCTTGCCGGTGTCGCAGTAGTCATACACATAGTTGCCACGGGTCAGGCTGGGACAAGATGCAGGCTCAACAGCGATGATGCGGTAATCCGCCTCGCCACGGATCTTCTCTCCCACGAAAGGAGAGATCAGGCCGCCCAGGTTGGAGCCGCCACCGGCGCAGCCGATGATGATGTCAGCCTTGATATTGTACTTATCCAGCGCAGCCTTGGTTTCCAAACCAATGATGGACTGGTGCAGCAGCACCTGATTCATCACGCTGCCCAGCACATAGCGGTAGCCGGGATCGGCGGAAGCCGCCTCCACAGCCTCGGAAATGGCGCAGCCCAAAGAGCCGTTGGTGCCGGGGAACTCGGCGTTGATCTTCCGGCCCACCTCAGTTTCCATCGAGGGAGAGGGGGTAACGGAAGCACCGTAGGTACGCATAACCTCCCGACGGAAGGGCTTCTGCTCGTAGGACACCTTGACCATGTACACCTTGCAAGCCAGATCCAAGTATGCACAAGCCATGCTCAAAGCGGTGCCCCACTGACCGGCGCCGGTCTCGGTGGTGACGCCCTTCAGGCCCTGCTTCTTGGCGTAGTAAGCCTGGGCGATGGCGGAGTTCAGCTTATGGGAGCCGGAGGTGTTATTACCCTCGAACTTATAGTAGATCTTGGCAGGTGTGCCAAGCTTCTTTTCCAGACAGTATGCCCGAACCAGAGGTGCGGGGCGGTACATCTTGTAGAAATCCAGGATTTCCTGGGGGATGGGGATGTAAGCGTTGGTATCGTCCAGCTCCTGCTTAGCCAGTTCTTCACAGAAGATCTCGCTCATCTCCTCCAGAGTCATAGGCTTGCCGGTTTCCGGATTCAGCAAAGGCGCAGGCTTGTTGACCATGTCCGCACGAACATTGTACCATGCCTTGGGCATCTCATCTTCTTCAAGGTAGATTTTGTAGGGGATCCGATTGGTTGACATAATATTTCTCCTTTCCGATACGGGACAAAAAAACACTCCTGTCCCACAAAGATGCTGGGACAGGAGTGAAAAAAGCTCCTGCGGTGCCACCCGGCTTGGCGCTGTGCGCCCACTTACGCGTACCAACATACGCAGGCCTTTGGTCACGGAGCGCCGACTCCGGCTCACCTACTTGCTTCGGCTCGCCCTCGGATGCCCATTCGCCGTACCCTTCCGTGCCGCTTCTCACCACCAGCGGCTCTCTGGAACTTCCGGATGCAGTTACTTACACATCTTCAACGGTTTCTACTATTAAAACACATTTGTCCGCCGCTGTCAAGCATTTTGACAAGATAAATGGGCTTAGCCTGCGGCAAAATAGGCATCCACGCCGTTGGCTATGCCTTCTGCCATCTTCCGCTGGTATTCTTCGGTGGCCATTTTCCGATCCTCGTCAGGATTGGACATGTAACCCATCTCCACGATGGTCACGGGAACCTGACACCAGTTGATACCGCTCATGGTGTCGGTTTCCCATACGTACTGCCGATTGGCTCCGGTGGCCTGCACCGTGGCATCCAGTACGCACGCAGACAGCAGGCTACTCAGCTCGTACAGATCGGCATTATAGGGATTGTTCTTTGTCTGGCAAAGGGTCATGATGCCATTTACGCTGGAATTTTCCGAACCATTGGCATGAATTCGCAGGAACGCATCCGCATTCAGCTCGTTGGCGATCTGTGCCCGCTCAGCATTGCTGATGTTCACATCATGGTCAGTGCGAATCATGACCACCTGGTAGCCGCGCTCTTCCAGAATATCCCGCAGCATCAAACTGACCTGCAGATTCAGCTTGTACTCCTCAAGACCCGTGGCAACGCCCTGGGTACCGGAGGAAACCTTTGCCTTCAGGGTGGTAGAACCGGGGCCGTCCGGCTCTTTTTCGTAGTTGCCCTTGCGCTGATGGCCCGCATCGATAACGATGAGCTTCCCCTCCCCTTCCGGTCTGGTTGCCGGCTGGGTAGTGGGCTGCGTGGTAGGAGCCGTAGTTGGTTCGGTGGTGGGCTCAGTGGTAGGCTCAGTGGTAGGCTCGGTGGTAGGTTCGGTGGTAGGTTCGGTGGTGGGATCGCCGGTAGGAGCCGTTGTAGGCTTGGTGGTAGGAGTTTCAGTCGTGGTAGCGACAGGCTCGGTGGTGGGCATAAACTTGGAGATCACACCGCAAGCAGCCAAAATAATCAGGCTAAACACCACAATAGCAATGAGGCACTTTTTCATAGACGGCACCTTCTTTCTGATTCGATACCTCTATTGTAAACCATTCTTGATAAAAGTCAACCGCTTATCCATCCAACCATACACCCACATCCCCACCATACACAGAGGAATCCACAAGAAAAAGAAGGGCAGACAGATTTGACCTCTGAAATTCAACGGCATCCGCCGATAGTCCCATACCCGGTATTCCCGATTTACCGCCAGTCCCGTAGCCAGCTCCAGCACCGTCACCATCAACGCCGCCAGCAGTGTCCGCAATGTTGGGCAGATGGGTAGCTTGCGAACTTGGCCCAAACCCAGAAAGCAGGTGCCGCCCAGCAAGAACATGGACCAGTGCGATCTGCCTCGCCAAAGAATCTCAATGCCGGTGTAGATCATGCCCCCCATGTAAAACAGAAATGTTTTTTTCCAAAATAACATTGTAAATCACCTCTTACACAGTATGTCCAAAAAAACAAAAAGTTTTTCTTGACAAAACGGCGTAAGTTGTATATAATAAGGAAGCTGATTTCGGCGACGCCGAAATTCTTTGACCACATGGCGGCGTAACTCAGTTGGTAGAGTAGCCGGTTCATACCCGGTATGTCACCTGTTCGAATCAGGTCGCCGCTACCAGGCGCGTTGGTCAAGGGGTTAAGACACCGCCCTTGCACGGCGGTAACATGGGTTCGATTCCCGTACGGGTCACCATGAAAACGCGCTCCTGCGTTTG
>JAZONA010000084.1:0-29876 GCA_045654265.1 Faecousia sp. | reverse complement strand
CTTGCAACTGCTGGTGATCTCCCGTTGATGGCATCCGCTTTCCGTCAGGCCATTGAAGCTGGCAGAAAAGCATATCTGTCCGGTCTTGGTCGTGTACTGAACCGTGGTGCTTCTGCTTCCGATCCTTTGACCGGCTTCCTGCGTGATTAAGGAGAACAACTATGGAAAATCAATTCTTTGTAGACTCCGAGTATCTGTCACCGGCTGCTCTGGAGAAAAAACACAGACTGGAAACAGACCCAAACTGCCGGAAGAATCATATGGAATATTTACCGGGCATGGAGATCATCGAATCCGATGTCTGTGAACAGGTTATGTCTCAGATGAATTCTTTTGATTATTCCATCTACACTGCCCGTGACGTTCGTGCGGCTCTCGACCACAAGACTTGCAGCGTTGAGGATTTCAAGGCTTTACTTTCTCCTGCAGCAGAGCCTTTTCTGGAAGAAATGGCACAGAAAGCTCGTATGGAGACAAGCAAGCACTTTGGCAATACCGTTTACTTATTCACCCCTCTGTACATCGCCAACTATTGCGAGAACTACTGCGTTTACTGTGGCTTCAACTGCTACAACCATATCAACCGCATGAAGCTGAACATGGAGCAGATTGAGCATGAAATGAAGGTCATCGCTGACTCCGGTATGGAAGAAATCCTAATTCTTACCGGTGAGAGTCGTGCCCAAAGCGATGTTCAGTATATCGGTGAAGCCTGCAAGCTGGCGAGAAAGTATTTCCGCATGGTGGGTGTAGAAATTTACCCCGTCAACACCGATGAGTATCGTTATCTCCACGAATGCGGCGTGGACTATGTGACCGTGTTCCAGGAAACTTACGATACCGAAAAATATGAAACGCTCCATCTATTTGGACATAAGCGTGTGTGGCCGTATCGTTTTGATGCACAAGAGCGAGCACTTCGTGGTGGTATGCGTGGCGTGGCTTTCTCTGCTCTGCTGGGGCTTTCCGATTTTCGAAAGGATGCTTTGGCAAGCGCACTGCATGTATATTATCTGCAGCGCAAATATCCCCATGCAGAAATGTCCCTGTCTTGTCCGAGGCTGCGTCCTATCATCAATAATGGAAAGATCAATCCTCTTGATGTGGGCGAAAAACAGTTGTGTCAGATTCTCTGTGCATACCGTATCTTCCTGCCTTTTGTGGGTATTACCGTATCTTCCCGTGAGAGTGCAGAGTTCAGAAACGGTATCGTAAAAATTGCTGCAACCAAAGTCTCTGCAGGCGTCTCTACCGGCATCGGAGACCACGAAAGCAAGTACACCGGCAAGGAAGACGATACCGTCAAGGGCGATGAACAGTTCGAAATTGACGATGATCGCAGCTTTGAAACTATGTACAAGGATATGTCCGGCGAAGGCTTGCAGCCGGTTCTGAACGATTACGTGTATGTATGAGGAGAAGAAAATGAAAAAGTTTGATCCCAGTTTATATTTCATTACAGATAGCAGCAACTACACCGAGGAAGAGTTTCTTTACCGCGTGGAGCAAGCACTCAAGGGCGGCGCAACCCTTATTCAGCTTCGGGAGAAGAATAAGTCAACCAGGGAGTATATACAGCTTGCCGAAAAGGTACACGCTATTGCAAAACGATACAATGTTCCGCTGATTATTGATGACCGGGTAGATGTGGCGCTTGCAATCGATGCGGAGGGTGTTCATGTGGGAGCTGAAGATATGCCGGTCGCCACTGCGAGGAAACTGATGGGCGATGACAAAATTGTAGGAGCAACAGCAAAAACAGTTCCCTGGGCAAAAGCTGCCTATGAACAGGGGGCTGACTACCTGGGTGTAGGAGCTATCTATCCTACGACCACAAAAGTGAAGACGGTTTTGACTTCTACCGATACCCTCCGGGATATCTGCACCGCCGTTCCCATCCCGGCAAACGCCATTGGTGGTCTCAATAAGGATAACATCGATGTGCTTGCAGGCATCCCAATTGCCGGCATCTGTGTGGTGTCTGCCATTATGAAAGCGGAAGATCCCATGGCAGCGGCTGAGGAGCTGAAGGCAAGAGCGAAGGAACTCGGACTATGCTAAAAGGCCTCATTTTTGATTTTGATGGTACGCTGTTTGATTCCATGTTCATATGGGATACAGCGGGTGAAGTATATCTGCGTTCCATCGGAAAGGAACCGGAGACCGATCTGCAGAAGATATTAAAGCCAATGAGTCTGCTTCAATCCGCAGAGTACATTCGTGAGAAGTATCAGATCCCTCTTTCTGTTGAGGAAATCATGGATGGTGTGAACCGCACCGTGGAAGGCTTCTATTTTCATACGGTTGAGCCAAAGCCGGGTGTGATTGCCTTCCTGAGGGAACTACACCGCAGGAATATCAAGATGTGCATTGCCACCGCAACGGATCGCTATCAGGTGGAAGCGGCATTGCAGCGCTGTAAGATGCGGCACTTCTTCTCTGAGGTCTTTACTTGCACAGAAGTTGGAATCGGTAAAGACAGACCGGATATCTTCCGCAAAGCAATGGAGCATCTGCAAACGGATCGCAACACCACTGTCGTCGTTGAAGATGCTTACCATGCTGTTTGCACAGCGAAGCAGGATGGATTTCTGGTAGTAGGGGTGTATGATTCCCATGAGAGCAGACAGCAGGAGCTTTTGCGGCTTGCGGATGTATTCCTCCCGGATTATTTACACCTAAATAATTTTTGGAAGTTCGCTTCAGCTGATTGAGCTGAAAGCACCAAGCGGTAGATTGGGGGCACCACCTTATGCCGCTATATAAAACGATGCTAAAACGATCAAAGGAGATTTCTATGAAAATGAAAACAGCATTGACCATTGCAGGAAGTGACAGCAGTGGAGGCGCTGGCATTCAGGCTGATCTGAAAACAATGACCATGAATGGTGTTTATGCCATGAGTGCAATTACAGCACTGACAGCGCAGAACACAACCGGCGTGCGAGCGATTCAAGAAGCAACACCGGAATTCTTGGAACAGCAATTGGATGCCATATTCGAGGATATCTATCCCGATGCGGTAAAAATCGGTATGGTGGCATCCAGCGAGCTGATCCGAGTGATTGCAGGCAGACTAAGATACTATAATGCAAAAAATGTTGTTATTGATCCTGTCATGGTCGCATCTGCCGGTTCTTCTTTGATGAAGCAGAATGCTGTACAAACGCTTATTAAAGAATTGCTGCCTTTTTCAACACTTGTAACCCCTAACATTCCCGAAGCACAGGTTCTGTCTGGTATGACTATCGAGAACAAAGAGAATATGATTGCTGCGGCAAAACAAATTGGAGATAGCTATCATTGTGCCGTTCTGCTCAAAGGCGGTCACAGCATCAATGATGCAAACGATCTGCTTTACGCAAGCGGTGAACTCCACTGGTTTGAAGGTAAGCGCATCAATAATCCCAACACCCATGGCACGGGTTGTACACTTTCAAGTGCCATCGCATCCAATCTTGCAAAAGGATTTACTCTTACTGAATCTATTCAGAGAGCAAAGAACTATATTTCCGGTGCTTTGGCAGCAATGCTTGATTTGGGAAAAGGCAGTGGTCCTATGAATCACGCTTTTGCATTAAAAGAGCATCTCTTATAATCCTTTTAATGAATAAGATTGTTTGAATTCACACTTCAATTTTTAAATGCAAGTACAAAAAAGCCTCGCACTTGGTCAGTTCCAGGTGCGAGGCTTTTTTGCATATGCAGTTCACTTCAGTTCCTTCATCAACTGAGTACCGTAGTGGAAGCCGTCGATGAAGGCTTTGTGTTCGTAGGCCACGCAGATCCGGCAACAGAGGTTGAACACCGTGTTGTTGTCATCCAGGGGCAGGATCTCTAAAAATGATTCCAGTTCTTTGAATCCATCCCGGATGCCAGGTGGATCGTTTTCGTGAGATTCTGCATAGGCTCGGTATAACTGATCCAGCACGGTTTTGCAATCCGGATCGCCGGAGTCAAAGCTGTGGCTTTCTGCGCAGCGTTTCAGCAGTTCCAATAAGGTTTGCATTATTATCACCTCCCAAGTGTGGGTGTGATGTTAACTCTGCTGCCGAAAGTATGCAAGTAGCTAAGTTTACCAAATATGCCGGTACTTTTTCGGTAATTTCGGTCGTATAACGAATAGCAGTTGTTTAACGAATTGCGGTATTTTAACGAATTACAAGCACAATATGTTGCATTTCGGTAATCCGGAGACCGGGGAAAAGTACAATCCCTGGGCAACGGAAAGAAAAATGCGTTGCAAAATTTGGAAAAACACCATATTTCTGGGTAAAAATGGGTATAAAAATACCTACCGTAGCAGATACGATTGTATCAACTTACGGTAGGTATTATGGTGCCGGTGACCGGACTCGAACCGGTACGCTGTCGCCAGCGGTGGATTTTGAGTCCACTACGTCTACCAATTCCATCACACCGGCATGGTGCTTATGTAGTATAATACAAAGTCACCGAAATTGCAAGTAAAATTTTGTGATATTTCAAATTTATATTACATATCCGCACAAAAGCTTCAGGGTGTTATGCACACCACTGATGTGGCTTCTTTCGTAGCCATGGCTGGCGTAGACACCGGCACCAATGAGTCCGTGCTGGATGTCCGCACCGGACCGGAGGGTAGCCTCCACATCGGAGCCGTAGTAGGGGTACACGTCCACAGCATAGTCAGCGCCGGTGGCCTTGGCGGCGGCAATGAGCTTGCCAACCAGATCGTAGCTGTAAGGGCCGCCGGAATCCTTGGCACAGATGCTTACCTGCTTCTCGGTGCAGTTCAGCCCGTCGCCCACACAGCCCATATCCACAGAAATGGCTTCGGTGATCCCCTCCGGCACGGAAGCAGAGCCGCCGTGACCCACTTCCTCGTATACGGTCACATGCACCCACACCTTTCGGGGCAAAGCAACGGCATTGTCCTTCAGGTACTTGGCAAAGCCCAGCAGAATGCCCACGCTGAGCTTATCGTCCAGAAAACGGCTCTTGAGATAGCCGGATGCTGTTCGACGGGTACGGGGATCAAAGCATACGATGTCGCCCACCTGAATCTGGGCTTCCTCATCCGGTACGATCTCCACAGTGTCCCAGCTCCGCTTGGCGGAGTCGTAGTCCTTGTTCACATGGACGGAGGCGTTGCACAGCTGGCAGGTACCCTCGATGATCTTGCCATCACGGGTGTAGACCCGGACGTTTTCACCCTCGGCGTTGTTGGCGTTCATGCCGCCCAGAGGGGTCAGCTTCAACCGTCCGTTTCCCTTCACCTGAGCTACCATAGCCCCCAGGGTATCGGCATGGGCTTCCAGCAAAAGGCCATCACCTTCACCACCCAAATCTACCAAAACGCCGCCTTTACGGGTGATTTGCGAAGAAAATCCCAGATTTTCAAAAGCTTCTTTTACCCATTGTGCGGCCTTGGCTGTGAAGCCGGAGGGGGAATCAATGGCCAGCAGCGCTGCGGTCTGCTCCCATGCGTAATCGGCGTAGGAAATGTTAATCATAGGGTTAGCCTCCTAAAATAATATAGTGCCATACTCCGGCAATCTCCCGGAGGAAGTAATTGATAAAATACACGCTGTCACCGGTTCTGGCCGGTATACCATAAGCCTGCACACCACATTCCTTGGCAAACAGTGTGCCCCGGTACAAGTGGAATTCGCTGGACAGCAAACCAATTTCTTCAGGACGCATACCAGTCTTTGCTTCAATCAGATCCAAAGAGAAATTCAAATTCTCCCATGTTGAAGTGGCTTGATCCTCCATCCAAATCCGATCGGGGTCAATTCCCCGCTCCACCAGGCCGTTATACATGCATTGGGCTTCGGAGATGCCCTCGTCATCACCCTGACCGCCGGAAACCACCGCAACGGTATTGGGGTTGGCATCCAAATATTCCGCCGCTGCATCGATCCGTTCCCGAAGGGTACGGGAAGGCTCTGTACCGTTGACCTTAGCGCCCAGAACTACGATGTACCTGCACGGTGCTTCCGGCTGACCTTTTGCGGCTACGCCGATAAGCACACCAGTGGCAATTACGATCACCACACCGATCGTCAATACCAATGTCAAAAGTGTGGACAGCACCTTTACAAGCTTTGCGAATCGGCTGAGGATTTGCCACAATACTAAATAGCAGAAAATTACCACCGCCACTGCCCAGCAAATCAAGCCCAAAAAGGAAGTGGTATGGCTCTGCCGCAGGGAGTATCCCAAAAGAATCAGCAGTGCCGGGATGCACCACAAGAAAACCTTGCCGAGTACCTTCAAAATGCTCCCCCCTTTTTTGAAGAGTATACCATAGATTTGTGAACAATTCAACAAAGATCCGCGTGCCAGAAGCAGCACGCGGATACTATTTTTAGTCAAAAAAGTCCTTCACAGCGTCAAAAAATTTCTTCCGCTTGGGGCTGGACTTACTATCCAGACACTCATCCAGCTTTCGCAGAAGCTCCTTCTGCTCCCGGCTCAGGCGAGTGGGGGTTTCCACCACCACGGTGAATTTCTCATCGCCACGGCGCTTGGGATTGCTGATCTGGGGAATGCCCTTATCCCGGAGGGTGAAGGTAGTACCGGTCTGGGTACCTTCGGGGATGGTGTAGGTGATCTTGCCATCCAAGGTAGGCACCTGAATCTCCGCACCTAGAGCCGCCTGGGTGAAGGTGATGGGCACCTCGCAGTAGACGGTGGTATGCTCCCGCTGGAAAATGGGATGGCGCTTGATGTAGATCTCCGTCAGCAGGTCGCCGTTAGGGCCGCCATTGCTGCCCACGCTACCCTCACCACGGACACGGACACTTTGCCCCGCATCCACGCCGGCAGGTACCTTGACATTGATAGTCTTGCTCCGACGCACCTTACCCTTGCCACGGCAGGTGTTGCAGGGGGTGCGCACCATCTTGCCACGACCGTTACAAGAAGGACACACAGCGCTGGACTGCATCTGCATGCCCATAAAGGACTGGGTGGTGCGAATCTGGCCGCTGCCACGGCACTGCTGGCAGGTTTCGATGACGCCATCGGCGCTGCCGGTGCCGTTGCAGGAAGAACAATGCTCGATACGATGCACGCTTACTTCCTTCTGGCAGCCAAATGCAGCCTCCTCGAAGGTCAGCTCCAGCCGGGAGGTGATGCTTTCGCCCTGACGGGGAACGTTCTGGCTCCGGGCACGGCTGCTGCCACCGCCGAAGAAGGAACCGAAAATATCGCCCAGATCGCCGAAATCACCAAAGCCGCCAAAACCGCCGAAGCCGCCGCCATAGCCGCCCTGGCCTGCGCCGTAGTTGGGGTCAACGCCGGCAAAGCCGAACTGATCGTAACGGGCACGCTTCTGGTCATCAGACAGCACCTCGTAGGCTTCGCCCACTTCCTTGAACTTCTCCTCAGCTTCCTTGTCGCCGGGGTTGCGGTCCGGGTGGTACTTCATGGCGCTTTTTCTGTATGCTTTTTTGATTTCCTCAGCACTGGCACCCTTTTCGACGCCCAGCACCTCGTAGTAATCACGTTTATTTTCTGCCATAGTTACACCTCATAAATAGGCATTTACACACCAATAAGGGGCGGCAGTGCCGCCCCTTTGGCTTAGATTTTAGTCAACAGTTTCGTAGTCAGCGTCCACAACGCCGTCGTTGCCGCAAGCACCGCCGCAGTTGGGATCGCAGCCACCCTGAGGATTGGCCTGCTGATACAGCTTCTCAGACACCTTGTAGAATGCCTGCTGGACTTCCTCGGTAGCGGCCTTGATGGCGGCCACGTCGTTGCCCTTGTTCACTTCCTTCAGCTTGTCAACGGCAGTCTGGATGGAAGCCTTCTCGTCGGCGCTGATCTTGTCGCCCAGCTCGCCCAGAGTCTTCTCGGTCTGGTAGATGATGTGCTCGGCGTTGTTGTGGGTGTCCACCTCGTCCTTACGGGCAGCATCCTCAGCGGCGTACTGCTCAGCCTCACGGACAGCCTTATCGATATCATCCTTGCTCAGGTTGGTGGAAGCAGTGATGACAATCTTCTGCTCCTTGCCGGTGCCCAGATCCTTAGCGGACACGTTCACGATGCCGTTGGCATCGATGTCGAAGGTAACCTCGATCTGAGGCACGCCACGGGGAGCGGGAGCGATACCGGACAGCTGGAAGCGGCCCAGAGTCTTATTGTAAGCAGCCATCTCACGCTCGCCCTGGAGCACGTGCACCTCAACGGTGGTCTGGCCGTCAGCGGCGGTGGAGAAGATCTGGCTCTTGCGGGTGGGGATAGTGGTGTTGCGGTCGATCAGACGGGTGAACACGCCGCCCATGGTCTCCAGACCCAGGGACAGAGGAGTCACGTCCAGCAGGACCACGTCCTTCACATCGCCGGTGAGAACACCGCCCTGAATGGCAGCGCCCACAGCGACGCACTCGTCGGGGTTGATGCCCTTGAAGCCTTCCTTGCCGGTGATGCCCTTAACGGCCTCCTGAACGGCAGGAATACGGGTGGAACCGCCAACCAGCAGAACCTTATCCAGATCAGAGGGCTTCAGGCCGGCATCGGACAGGGACTGACGGACAGGCTTCATGGTGCGCTCCACCAGATCGGCAGTCAGCTCGTTGAACTTGGCACGGGACAGAGTCACGTCCAGGTGCTTGGGGCCGGTGGCGTCAGCGGTAATATAGGGCAGGTTGATAGCGGTAGAGGTCACGCCGGACAGCTCGATCTTAGCCTTCTCAGCGGCCTCCTTCAGGCGCTGCATAGCAACACGGTCATTGCTCAGGTCGATGCCCTCAGCCTTCTTGAACTCAGCAACCAGGTAATCCATGATTCTCTGGTCGAAGTCATCGCCGCCCAGACGGGTGTCACCGGCAGTAGCCAGAACTTCCACGATGCCGTCGCCGATTTCCAGAATGGAAACGTCGAAGGTACCGCCGCCCAGGTCGTAAACCATGATCTTCTGCTCCTGCTCCTTGTCCAGGCCATAAGCCAGAGCAGCGGCAGTGGGCTCGTTGATGATACGCTTGACTTCCAGACCGGCGATCTTACCGGCATCCTTGGTAGCCTGACGCTGTGCGTCGGAGAAGTAAGCGGGAACGGTGATGACGGCCTCGGAAACAGTCTGGCCCAGGTAAGCCTCGGCATCAGCCTTCAGCTTCTGCAGAACCATGGCGCTGATCTCCTGAGGAGTGTAGCCCTTGCCGTCGATGGTGACTTTGTAGTTATCACCCATGTGGCGCTTGATGGAAGCGATGGTGCGGTCGGCATTGGTAACAGCCTGACGCTTAGCGACCTGACCGACCATGCGCTCGCCGGTCTTGGAGAAGGCCACAACAGAGGGAGTGGTGCGCGCGCCCTCGGCGTTGGCAATGACAACAGCCTCGCCGCCTTCCAGAACGGCCACGCAGGAATTGGTAGTACCCAGATCGATACCGATAATCTTAGACATAATATTTTCCTCCTAATATATCGAAATATTGTTTAAAGAATTCATAATTCACAATTACAAGTTACAAATTGAGGTGTCCCTTCGGGACGAAATTTATAATTTGTAATTTGTAATTTTTAATTAGCCACTTGAACCATGGCAAACCGCACGACCTTGTCGCCGATCTTGAAGCCCTTTTGGAACACCATGGAGATGGTGTTTTCACCCAGATTCTCATCCTCGGTGTGCATGACGGCGTTGTGCAGGTTGGGGTCGAATTCCTCGCCCACGGCACCGAAAATTTCCACGCCCAGAGCGGTAAAAATCTTCACCAGCTCGTTCATGGTCATTTCCACGCCCTTTTTGTAAGCCTCGTCGGTGGTTTCCTGATTCAGCGCACGCTCCAGATTGTCATACACCGGAAGCATCTTCGCCACCGCATCGGCCTTGCCGTTGCCGTAGGAGGCTTCCTTTTCCTTGACGGTGCGCTTGCGGAAGTTGTCGTAATCCGCCGCCAGACGCAGGTAGCTGTCATGCTCGGCGTTGTATTTTTCCTCCCAGGGGTTGACTTCGGGAGTTTCCACCGTTTCGGTGGTTTCTACGGTCTCCTCAACGGGAGTTTCCTTTTCCTTCTTCTCTTTTTTTGCCATGGTTACATCTCCTTATCCACTGCCTCGGGCAGTTGGGGTTGCTCAGGTTTCGCGAACATCTTGGACAGGCTTTCCGCAAAATAGCTCAGTCGGGCGGTGACCTTGGCGTAATCCATTCTGGTAGGGCCCACCACACCGATCATGCCCTGCAGGCCGTCGCCGATGTCGAATTTTGTCATAACCACCGAAGTATCCTTCAGCTCTTGGGCCACGTTTTCCGGGCCAACCAGCACCTTGGTTCCGTTTTCGTTCATCATCACCGCAGGCAGGTTGCTGAGAGTATCCTCGTCCATGGAATTCAGCACCTTCTGTGCCTTATCCACATCCCGGTATTCCGGCAGACCCAACAGCCGTGCCTGACCGGCAATGGCCATGTTGGTGCCGCCCTGACGGCGGAGGGTTTCCGTGGCGAAGTCCACGATCACCGGAACCAGCGCCGCAGCCTGACCGGCAGATACCATAACCTTTTCCAGCAGCTCTGCGGAGTATTCATCCGCAGTCAGACCGGTCATGGCGGCGTTCAGCACCGCGCTGAGAAGCTTCAGGTCAGTGTCCGATATGTTCAGGGGTAGCTTGATCAGCTTATTGACCACCTCATCGGTGGACAGCATCACAACCAGGATCACGCTGCTCTGCCCTGCCAGGTTCAGATCAAACCGCTTCACCGTAGCACCACCCTGGCGGGAGGCAACAGAAATCGCCGGCAGATCAGTGGCTTGGGACACCAGCTTTGCGACCTTTTCCATCATTTTATCCACCTGCTGCATCTTTTCCTCGATGCTCAGGGTGATGGACTTGGTTTCGTCGATGCTCAGGCGGTAATCCGACATCAGCTCATCCACATACAGCCGGTAGCCTGCCGCCGACGGAATCCGTCCGGCGCTGGTGTGAGGCTGCTCCAGATAACCCAGATTGGTCAGCTCCGCCATTTCGTTGCGGATGGTGGCCGAGGAGTATTTCATGTCCGGCAGTTCTGTAATCGCCTTCGAGCCAACGGGCTCCGCCGTGCGGATATACAGATCTACAACAGACCGCAGGACTTTCTTCTTTCGCTCAGTCAGTTCCATAGGTCACCTTCCTTTCTTAGCACTCAATCTCTCTGAGTGCTAAGCACACTATAGCAGAGAGTGCTAAAAATGTCAAGGGGTCGTTTTTGAATTATTCTTGAACATTTTTATTATGCCTGAAAATTTCCGTCCTACCATATAAAAAGAGGCATGCTTTTGCATGCCTCTTATGTTTCATCCGCCCAGCGGAGCATATTAGGATTCAGCAGGGCTACACCCATGGCGATCCAGAAGGTATTATAGTGCAGCGCAAAGGACAGATCATCCAGTATGCAATGCACCGCCACGGTGACGCAGATCAGCAGGATGTGGTACTCCTTCAGCTTCCACAGCTTATACATTGCCCAAGTGCAGATGCCCAGCAATGCGCTGAAGAACAGAATGCCGTACCGCTGCAGGATCTTCACATACAAGCAATCCACATAGGTGTAGACCTTGTTACTGGAGTTACCGAAGGCATCCAGACCGTTGCCCACCCAGGAAATATGGCGGCTGAAAAAGGTCACACCATCCCGTTCCAAGGACTTCTTGCCCAAACTCAGGCGGCTTTCCAGCATGGAATTCAGCCGACGCATCCAGGGAATGGCACTGTTGTAAATCAAGGTCAACACCAGCGAACCGATGCCGCATGCGGCAAAGGATGCGGTGCAGACACCCCAGAAAATCTGGATTTTCTCGGTGACCTTAGGCAGGAAACGCATAGCCAATCCAGCCACCAACAGTAAAATTGCCAGCGCAAAAGAAATGCGGGAATCGGTCTTGATATACACAAACAGATTCACAGCCGCCCAAACCAGCGAGCCGACAATGGGCAGCTTACGCTTGTTCAGGTAGATCCACAAACCGGTCATATTCAGCAGTATGCCCGGCAGGAACAGCGCATACCGGAAGCCCAAAAATTCCCGCACACGGCTTCCCTTAGCAGTGACCACATTGTCGATGATTCCCAAATAGCCGCTGAGTACCACGATGCTCACCACCGCAATGCTCACATTCAGGCTGAACCGGGCAATTTTGGCAAAATGGATATTCCGGGCGCTGTAAATATACAGGATCATCAAAGGCACCAGTCGATTCAGGTTGCCGTCGCTGATGGCAAAGCCGATACAGGACATGCCTGCAACGATCACCAATCCGATCCAGTTTTGTCCCCAGCGGATGCTGGCGTGTACTTCATAAGCGGTCAGTAATGCGACGCAGACGATCTGCATCCACATCAATGGATAGCCTATGAAATACCGATAGTAAAAGGTCGTACTAAGAAGCGATGTCACCAAAAACAGGCCGTAGGACAAAAAATACAACGCATCCCACGTGCATGCCCGTTTCAGCGGCTCCAGTACACGACCCTGAACCGATTGATTCATGGAACCACTCCCTTACATCAGCCAACCGGCGATGTGATAAGCGCGATACTTGGTTTTGACCATAATTTTTACGAAGCGGCTGTAATCCATGGCCGCATTGAGGATCTCCGGGCACTCGTTTTGCAAACGCTCGCCGAACTGCTTCAGCTCGCCGTAGGGCGCCTTGCCCCGATCCAGATAGCAGAAATACTTCATCTGGGCGGCAGTTTCCTTTACCAAACGGCGACGGATAAACTCTCGCTTGCTGGCTTTGTCCTCGGGCAGAGAATTGTAAATGCCGATCAGGTTCCAGAACACCTTCTCATGCTCCTTGTAGTGCTTGCGGATGCCGGTCTTGCTGACGCTCTGACCCTCACGGCCAATGCGGTACACATACACCGGCTTGTGCCAGATGTACACAGACTCCATGAAAGGCACCGGGCGATTCACCAGCTCCACATCGGTGTAGAAGCAATGCTCGGTGATGGTGATGTTGTTCTCCTGCAGCAGCTTGGTGCGGAAAGCAGAGCAATGCATGGGAGAAATGGTGGTGAAATCCATCTCGTCGAAGGCGTACTTGCCTTCGGGCAGACTCTCAAAGTAGTCCTTGACCACTTCGCTGTTGTCAGCCTCGTTGAACATCCGCATGGGGGTGATCACGTAGTCTGCATCCACACTGCGAAGCATCTCCACAAAGGCATCCAGATTCTCGGTGTCGAACCAGTCGTCGCCGTCCAGCTGCTTGAAATACTTGCCCTTGGCAAGGCGGATGCTAGTGTTGATCACAGAGCCGTAGCCGCCGTTTTCTTTATGAACGCCGAACACGCTGTCCGGGTACTTTTCTTCGTATTCCTTGACAATTTTCAGGGTATCATCCTTGCCGCCGTCGTCCACCACCAGAATCTGCAGGGCATCGATACACCCCTTGCTGATGATGGAGTCCAAAGTGCCCCGGATGTAGTCCTGGACATTGTATGCGGCAATAGAAATGGTCAAAATTTTATCCATAGTTTCCTCACTTCATCGCATCCAGAGTTGCTTCCACGCCGGATGCCAAATCAAACAGCCCATGCCATCCCAACGCCTCCAGCGCTGTGGAATTCAGGGCGGAATTATCCATTAAATTATAACTTTTTGCCTCTGCGTCGGTGGGGTTGTCAAACACCAGCGACACACCGGCGGCATCGGCAAAGGCCTGTGCCATCTGCCGAATGGTCACGATGCTTCCGGGATTGGAAATATTGTAGGCGTGACCGGTTTCGCCCCGCAAAAGCACTGCCAGCATGGCGCTGACGCAGTCCAGCACATAGCAGTAAGAGCGAAGCTGACTGCCGGCGCTTTTCATCACGATGTCTTTGCCACTCAGCGCATCCCTAGGGAACTGGGAAGATGCCCGGTTGTCGGAATCGGTGCAGGTTGGGCCGTAGATGTGGCCGGGACGCACGATCACCGTGTCTACACCGTATTGCTGGGTGTAAGCAGCACAAAGGGTTTCTGCCGCCCGCTTGGAGCTGGGGTAGCAGGCACGGGGATTGAGAATGTCCACGAAGCCGTACTCCTGCTCATGGTAGGGATCGCATCCCTCTTTTTTGCCGTAAACCTCGCTGGAGGATACATACAGCACCCGCTTTGCCTGGGTATCCCGGGCATAGCGCAGCAGGTTATCCATACCCACGAAGTTTGCCACCATGGTCTGCACCGGCTGGGTGCTGTAGGCGGCAGGATTGGCGTTGCTGGCGCCGTGGATCAGATAGTCAAACCGCTGATCAAAATTCAGGGGCAACGCCGCATCATACTGCACAAAATGCAGATTTTCGCTGTTTTTCCAATAGGAAAAACGGCTTTCCAGCTTGGCCACATTGCGTCCGGCAGCAAAAACCTGCACGTTCCCCATAGCCACCAGGGCATCCACAAGGGCAGAGCAAATCAGTCCACCGGCACCGGTGACCAGCACCGATTTTCCGCTCAGTTGCTGCCAGTCAGGAATCGATACCCGAATCCGCGCCAAATCGGCGATATATTTCTCTGTATAACGCATCCGGGTCATCCTTTCATAGACACATTTTTTACTTCTTAATCCAGCTATCCTGGGTCATGTACAGCAGAGCCTTGAAGATCTTCAGATCGTCCAAAGTGGTGATCTTTAGATTCTCCTCGGAGCCCTTGGAGAAGTAGGTCATGCGACCCAGCTCCTTCATGAGCATGCAGGATGCGGCGGTGTTGGTAATACCCTTGCTGAGAGCCTCCAGATGGGCACCGTACAGCTCGCCCAGCTTGTAGGTATGAGGAGTCTGGGTGCGCAGAAGCCGCTCACGGGGGGTGGACACGCAGGAGCTGAAGCCATCGTCGGTTTCAAACACCACCTCGGTGCAGGGGATGGCCGCCACCGCGCTGCCATACTTGGAGTAGGTTGCCAGGCTGTCGGAAATGATCTCACTGGAAACCAGAGGACGGTTGCCATCGTGGATCAGCACCACGTCATCGTCGGAAAGCTCTTCTTTCAGCACGTCCAGACCCTTTTTGATGGATTCCTGACCGGATTCGCCTCCGGGAACCACCCACTTCAGCTTGGTGATGTTGAACTGCTTGGCGTATGCCCACAGCACAGCGCTCCAGGAGTCCAGCGTCACCACGATGATGGCATCGATGCTAGGATGGTTTTGGAAGGCTTCCATGGTGTAGATGATCACGGGCTTATTGTCCACGTGGATAAACTGCTTGGGAATGTCCTGATGCATCCGGGTGCCGCTGCCTGCGGCGGTAAGCAATGCTACGTTCATAGTTTCTCCTATTCTTCCACCCGGTAGCCGCTGTCGCAATGGGGGACACGCTTTTCTTCCGGGGGGAGTTTCATATAGTCGCCGTAAAGGTTAGAAAGGTAAATATCGTAGTTGGCGAAGCCCCAGGCTTGAATTCCTTCAAAGTCCATGCGGCTTTGGGGAAGCATAGCTTCCTTGGGCCACCGTTCCCGATGGCCGTACATACCGGTGAGAGCGCCCACCAGCTCCGCCTTCTCATAGGAAACACGGCTGCACACCTTGTCCAGCCGTCTTGCCAGACGGAAGGGGCCGATTTTCCGCAAAACGGGGCGGTACAAATCCTTGATTCGGGCAGCCATAGCACCCTTGCGGCTGGTACCTTTTTTCTCCACGCTGGTCAGCAGGAAGCGGCGAAGCTGCTTAACCTGCCAGCACTGCCACTTGAATGCCAGTTTCCCCTTGGGCAAACCGTCCACCGGGAAGATGTCCATGCCGATGTAGGGACAGTCATCCTCTTCCGCCATATCTGCCTGACGTTTCACATCATAACGGATGTAGCGGCCGAAATGCCGGGCAAATGTATTGTCCCGATCGCTGATGATCTCCCGCTTATCGGGCAGCTTCAGCTTACCCTCAGCCTTCAGCTTCAGCAACCGCTCGTAATCCGGACGGGGCATACACACATCCACATCATTGTCCCAAGGGATGAATCCCCCGTGGCGCACGGCACCCAGCAGAGAGCCACCAGCCAAGTCATAGCGCAGCCCATGATGCTGGCAAATGCCGTCGAATTCCCGCAGCAGCTCCAAATAGACCTGCTGCATCTCCTGCAGGCTCAAAAGCTCCACAGACTGCACCTCCTTACAGTTCGATTCTGGTATAGTCACCGCGGTGGAACTGCTCCACCACCGCAGTGGCACGAAGCACTTCCTGACGGGTGTGCTGGATGCTCCGCTCGGTGCCGTTGATAGCGTGGAGGAAGCTGTAGATCATATACCGCAGACCCTCGCCATCGTAGCTGTAGAAATATTTCTTCACATTCCGCAGATCCTCATAGCGGATCTCGAAATACTCCGGCCGCCACCAAGGCGCAGGAACGTACAGATAACCCTTGGTGCCGGTGATGATCAGTTCGCCTTCCACCTTCATGCCACGGCCCACACGAATGGATGCGGTGCCGGTGGGATAGCGGAGGAAGCCACGGGTAAAGTAGCTGAAATCTTCCTTTTCAAAGGAGGTGAGCTGACATTCGTTGCACTGGGTTTCGTGGATCTTGATAATGGGCATCAGAGCGGTGGAGCTCCAGTCGTAAAGACTGCCCAGATGCTTATTTTTGGTGACTTGATCCATGTGCTCCGGCACCTGACTGCAGGACACATCGATATCCTTCACGGCGCCGATGACACCGCTCTTGACCAGAAGCAACAGATGCTCAAAAGCAGGGAAATACAGAGTCTTGACACCCTCAAACAGCACCACACCGGCCTCGTCAGCCTTTTGATAGCATTCGTTGGCCTCCGCCACAGTCAGGAACATAGGCGGACAGCAGATCACATGCTTACCGGCTTCAATGGCGGCCATAATCTGGCGGTAGTGCTGGTCAGCGGAGGTGTTGATAAACACCGCATCGCAATCGCTGAAAATTTCCTGCTCCTCATACCGGCGTACGATACTGCTCTTACCCCGGCAGAACTTGCTCAGCTTTTGGGGGTCAGGATCGTAAGCGGCAGCAATCTCCACACCGGACACAGCCTTACTCTCTGCGTAAAAACGCTCCGCCACATTGTCGATGCCCAGAATGCCAACCCGCAGAGAGGGCTTGGCGCTGGCACGAAGCTCCGTGGAGCTGACGCCCCGGGTACGGGGCAGATATACCACCTGGCAGTATTCGCTCAGGTAGTCGAACTTGCCCACCCAGTCGGAACCGACGGTAAAAATATTCACACCGTACTTCTGGATGTCGGAGATTTTCTGTCCTTCGTATTCTTCGACGATAATCTGGTCAGCGATGCCCAGCTGGCGCACATTTTCGATACGCTCCGCCAGGGACTGGCTGACATTCAGCTTGCCCCGTTCCTTATCAAAACCGTCGGCGGTCACACCGACAATCAGATAATCGCCCAGAGCCTTCGCCCGCTTCAACAGCGCCACATGGCCATGATGAAGCAGATCATAGGTACCATATGTGATGACTTTTTTCATTTTTGTATCCTCTCGCCTTCAGGCGTAATTAAATCAAAATCTCTCTTTTTACAAGGTCGTTCAGCGCATCGATCAGCAGGCCGTTATCTGCGGCGGTGAGCTGACCGATGTGGCCCACCCGGAAGATCTTGTCCCGGAACTGGCCGCCGTTGGGGCAGACCCAGATGCCGTACTCATCCTTCAGGATGGTGAAGATCTCATGGGCAGAGCAATTTCTGGTCATAAGGGGGGTCACGGCGTTGGACATGGACTCAGAGCAAATATCCAACGGCAGATGGGCAATGCGACTGCGGAAATCCTCCGCCAAGGCGGCGATTTTTGCAGTTTCTGCTTCCACACCACCTGCGGCTTCGATGGCCTTCAGCCGTGCGTGAATCTGAAGCAAGGTGCCAACCGCAGGGGTAAAGGGGGTCTGACCACGCTCGCCGTTTTTCAGGGCGCTCTTCAGATCGAAGTACAGACTGCGCACATTGTTTCCTTCGATACGTGCCACAGCCTTGGGCGACAGCACCATCACGGAAATACCGGGAGGGCAAGCCAGCGCTTTCTGGGAACCGGTGATCATCACATCCACGCCCCAACCGGCCATATCAAATTCATCGGCAAGGAAGGAGCTGATGGCATCCACCACCAGGAAAAGACCGTTTCTGCGGCAAAAATCGCCGATGAGCTTGCCATTATAACGGACACCGGTGGAGGTTTCATGGATGTTCACCAGAAAACCAGTGAAGCCCTGATTCTCATAAGGTGCCAGCATATCGGCGGTGAGTGTCTTGCCGGTATCCAGCTTGATTTCTTCAAAGGGGATCTGATGGATTTCGCACAGCTCATGGAACCGCTCGCCGAAGCTGCCGCCGTTGACCAGCAGCACCTTGTCGGCAGGGGTGAACACATTCATCACCGCCGCTTCCATGGATGCGGTGCCGGAGCCGGTGATGAACACCGTCCGGGCGCCTTCCGGAGCCTTGGCGAATTTCTGCATCAGCGCTTCATTTTCCAGCATCACCGCAGAAAATTCCGGGGTGCGGAAATAGGGTACATGCTCGGAACCAATGGCTCGAACCTCATCAGGGGACTGCACGGGTCCCACAGTAAAATTGATCATATCAAAGTGCCTCCTTGTTCTGCCGTTCGCCCAGGTCATAGGCGAGGTAACAGTTGCGCTCCTGCTTTTCCACAGGAGGAAGCTGCATATAGTCCCCGTAAATTTCCCGCAGGTAGCGGTCTGCCGCCTTGGGAACGAAGCAAGTACGTCCTGCAAAGTCGATTTCCTGCACATCGCAGAGAGTTTCGCGAAGTTGCATCTCACCGAAGTAGTAGCGCACATCCGTGGGGATGGAAACGTACTTGGAATTGTCGTTTTTGCATCGGGAATTCCAGTAATCCGTCCAACGGGCCCAGGTTTCGTACTTGGCGAAGCTCAGGCAGAAACCGATGGCGCACTTGACCTTGAAGGTCACGCCGCCGGTGAGCTGGGAAAACCACTTCCGTCCCCGGTACAGCCGCCGGCAGGACAAGGCGAAGCCAAATCCCATAGCCATGACACCCTGAAACACACGGGCAACGGCGTTATCCGGCAGGTTTTCGATGGTGTAAATATCAATGAACACGCCGCAGTCCGTCAAATCCTGCTCCAAAATAGTCCGGTACTCGGTACCACGAAGGCGGATCTTGGGAATCACACGGCCAAAGTTATCTTGGTCTTGGGGGTGGAGCATGGCGTACTTTTCGCCGTACTTCTCCCGGATAATGGCGGTGAATTTTTCAAAATCCCCTCTGGGCATGGCGATATCAATATCGTCATCCCAGGGGATGATACCTCCGGAGCGCAGAGCGCCGATGGCGCTGCCGCCAATGAGGATGAATTTCAGGTCATGCTCCTTGCACACCGCCAGAATGTCATCCATGATCTCCAGCAGGACTTGGTGGAGGTTTTGTAACTGCTCCTCGGACAGAACCTTCAGACCGACGGAATCATCACCGCCGCGCTTGGCAATGTCTTGCAGACGCACGTCAGGCGCCTCCTTTCTCAACAGGAACCAGCTCAGATACATGAGCATTCCGATCCGACTCCTTGGGAGGAGTCATATAATCGCCGTAAAGGCTCTTGAGGTAGGCATCATACTGCTCCGGGCCAACCAAAGAAAAATCCTCGAATTGGTAGGCCGTTTTCTTGCCGTACACCTCTTTTTTAAACATTTCGTTAAACTTATAAGAGGTTTGACCCATAAAATTAATGAGCCAGTCGGAATTTTCCGGGGGATATTTTTTCAACAGAGCATCCATTTTGTCCAGCTGCTTGCGGGTATTGAACCACTTACCGACTCTCGTCCAAGTGGCGATCTTAATGATCATCCGCTCCACAAAGGGTCTGCCGGGACGCTTGATATTCACCTTCTCAAAGCAGGACAGATGGTATTTCAGCCGCACCATCAGCAGCCGCAGCTTGTGCCACATCCGGGCGAAGCCGCCGTTGGGCATGCCGTCCAGCGGGAACAGATCCACCCACACATTCTCCAACCGCTCCTCCAGACTACCCATGCGGCGGATCTGGTAACGGGTGTCTACAATCCGGGCGAAGTAGTAATGGTGGTCGGAGGCATCGTCATAGGTACGAAGCTTCAGATTTTCCGGCAGGCGCTCAGCGACCAGGGTCAGCAGTCGCTCATAGTCCGCCCGGGGGATACCCAAATCCACATCGTCATCCCAAGGGATGAAACCGCCATGGCGGATGGCACCCAGCATGGTGCCGCCCTGCATATAGTAAGGGATCTCCAGCTCATCCAGCACATGGATCACTTCCCGCAGAACCTGCAGGATGTATTGCTGGGTTTCATTTAGTGAATGGTCAATCTCTGCCATTTCCTTTTCTCCTTAAGCCGTGTAGATGTTCCAATTGCCGCTGAGGGCATCCATGGTGCTGAAATAGTACAGCACCCCATCCATTTCCATACAACCAATGGTATAAAGACCGTCGGTGTAGAAATACCAGCGCTCACTGGCGTTGTTCCAATTATCCTGCAGGGTCTGAATATCAGCCCACTGGGCGTAAAGGGTGGTATCTTCGGACACAAGCTGTGCCTCCGTCACCCGTTCACCGCCTACCGGCCGGGTGTACCAGCCCTTGAACACATAACCTGCTCTTTGCGCCGTAGGCAACGTGCCAATTTCCTGATCCGCAACCAGCGCCTTCTGCTGCAGGGGTGCGCTGCCGCCGCAGGCATCGAAATTGACGCAAACGCCGGTGGTTTTCTTCTCTGCCACCTGAAAATCCGAAGCCCACAGATCAACCGTATCCCACTGTAGCTGTAGCTGACCGCCGTCGATATAGTGGTTGCACACCACCGCCGCCAAAGTGTAGCGGTAATTGCCCACCCCCAGCGTCCGGAAAGACAGATCCTCAGAAATATTGCTGCCGGCCAATCGGAAGCTTCGGGAATCCACCTGCTGGGTCGTGCCCATAATCTGGGTCATACCGCTGGCGGTAATTTTATGGATCTGCGCCCGGACAGTGAACAACCGGTTGGTCATCGTAGTGATGTCGCCCCGGACAAAGAAAGATCTTCCCTTGCGCAAAACACCGGGAGCCTGGGCATTTTTGAACTGTACATCCGTAAACAATGTCTGGCGCATACGCAAAGACTCCGCCTTGACATAGCCGCCATCGGAAACCTTGTACCAGTATTCACCACGGGTGTTTTGGTACAGTGCCTCAACAACCAGCTGCTCACCGGGGGTCAGTTTCCGCACAAGCCGGGAATCTGCGTCCACTTGTCCATCACACGGCTGGGTTCTCAGCTCCGCAGCCTCCAATGCTGCGGCATAAAAATTCGAGCTGTAAATGGTGCATTCGTTGGCATATTCCTTGACACCAAAGTAAATTACGCCTTCAAATGTGTAATTACACCGCTCATAGTATGCACTGAAATCTTCAATCGTACAAACAATGGGCGTTCCTTCCGGATAAAGCGACCCCGCCACGGAACGGGTATCACTTTCCATGAAGTACACATTGCCGTCCAAAATCGCATGGATCACCAGAGAGTGGCCATAAAACTGACCGGCCTGGGTGGGAGTCCACTGCCAACCAACCAACAGATTGTATACATCCGTGGCACCATTATTGGTAATTTCATTCAAGATCTGCCCCAGATTGCCATGCGCAGCCGGATAAGCCTGCACCCGGTATCCGCCGGTGGTCACATCCTGATTGGAATAAATATCATATCCCATGTTGCCATCCTGCAGCACGAGGGTATCTGTAACCCCCAGATAATACAGCTGCATTCCGGTATAGGTACCGCACAGACCGCTGAAAGAGTAGTAACCACCGTAGGACATCATCTTCCCCTGGATCTGCTTCATTTGCTTTTTTATGCGCTGTGCTTCAGAGTCTGTCTGTGCCGCAGCAGCGAAGGGTGCGGGAGTCAGCGCACAGAGAACCAAAAGAAGCGCCATAGTCACAGACAGAATCCGCAGTATTATTTTGTGCATGATCTCGTTCCTTCCTATCCATATTCCGGTGAAACCATCGTATAGCCACACCTCCGCATATTAACGAAATTATATCACACTAGCAAACAACAATCAAGATTCAAAGGCGAAATATTAACAAACTATCCATTTTTTATAACATTTACTAAAGAAACGCCGGAGGAATGGTGCTTCCTCCGGCGTTTCTATATATTTTTCGTTACAGAGTTTCCCGGCTATCGCCCAAAAGCTTGGACATGCTGATCTCCAGATTGCCATTTCGGCAGCGAAGCTCATCGATAAAAGCCTTTTCCGTGCCGCTTTGGCGCAGGGTCAGCTGATAGGTCAGTCGGTTCAAGCTACCCAAATTGGTGGTCTTCACCTCAGTCAATTCTGCCTTGGTAGTGTACTTTTCCAGCAGGTCATCGAATACGGTGGGATAGTCCAGATCCTCCGGGACCGTGATCCGCAGCGTACGCCGTAGAGTGGCATTGCGGTGACCGCCGAAATTGGTCAGGGCATACAGCAGATTCACGCCGCACATGATCACGGCAAACAGCCCGCCAAAGGCAGGATATCCCATGCCGCAGGCAAGACCCACCGCCATAGCAAGAAAGATCGCCGTAATCTCCCGGGCGGTACCGGGGGTAGAGCGGAAACGAACCAGAGAGAATGCACCGGCTCCCGCCACGCCTGCGCCCAGGTTACCATTGACCATCATAATCACCACCGCCACGGTGGCAGGCAGCAGCGCCAGCGTTACCACGAAGCTGCTGCTGTGGGTATTACGGAAGCAGTAAACCGCCGCCATCACAGCGCCCAAAAGCAGCGCTGCGCCCATACAAATGAGAAAAATCTGCATGGTAAAACCGGTGTTGGAATCATATAAACCTGAGAAAACAGTATCAAGCATATGTGGTACCTCGACTTTCTTCTAAATGCTTTTGCAGGAGCTGTTGGAACGCTCTGCCATATTTACTGAAGGATGCTTTTCGGATTTGATGCTTTGACAGAAACTCGGTCATCCACATGGGAATACCGCCTTCAGCCTTCACTTCCAGCACCGAAAGCTCCGGCGGCAAAATCATTTTCCCCTCCGGAGGTATTGCCAAGCTCAGATCGGCGGTACGGAAGCGAATGGCCTGATCCATAGTGACCCGGAAGCCACCATCGTCAGGATCGTACCATGCCTCTCGGTCGTAACATATGTATATTCTTGGGGCCAAATCCCGGTAAAAATCCCTAAAATATACCATTTCCCGACCAATTTGGGTATCTTTCGGCAGCGGTGCACTGCGCTCCATAAAAGCAAACGCCTCCGGCTCGGAGATCTTGATACGGCGCTTGTACACCACGCCCTTGTACTTCTTTTTCATTTCCAGAAACACGTCCGCATCCGCTGTCGCCAAGCCGTAGCTGCGCAAACGGAGCTTCTCTTTGTACACAGGCCGCTCCAGCGACCGGCGGATCAGTCGGTAATCCGGAGTATCATAGTAGAGGTTGCAAATGGTGCTGCGGCCGTGCTTATCCGGCACCATGCGCTGGCGAAGGACTTCCTCCAGAGCCAGCCGCTGGGGCGCATCAATGATGAATTTCAGTTCTCTGCGGCGAAATACATCCATTGCAAAGCCCCCCCTTTTTATCGTCTAACAATTAATATAACGGAGAAATGTGAATTTTTCAAGTACAATCGCATATTTTTCTTCACAAATCCCCCAGCTTATGCTATAATACCCCATAATTAGAGCATTTCAGGAGGCGTTTTGCCATGAACGACAGATCAAATAGTTTTCTCTTCCGCTGGGCATCCAAATTGGGGGATTTTTGCGGTTTGAGTTTGGTGTGGTTGCTGCTGTGCATCCCCATCATCACCATCATTCCCGCCAGTGTGGCTATGTACAGCAGCATTGTCAACTGCGTCCACGGAGATGAAGAAGGCAGCATTCGCTGGTTCTTCCAGAGTTTCAAAAAGGAGCTGCTTCGCGGACTGGGTCTGGGCATCTTGTGGTTGGTGCTTGCAGCGATGCTGGCGGTAGCCCTGCTTTTCCTGACCGGTCAGGAATCTCAGTTTGGCAAAATCTTCTCTATCGTGTATCTGGGCTCAACACTGATCCCCCTCAGCATTATGGCTTGGCTGATCCCTACCCAGGCTCGGTTTGAGTACAGCTTTGTGGATCTGCACAAAGCCGCTGCCTACTATGCCATCGCCCATCTGCCCACCACGGCACTGCTTCTGGTGGCGCTGGCTGTGGGCATTGCGCTGATTCTGTGTCTGCCCATTCTGGTAATCGTGATGCCTGCCATCATCGTCACGGTGCAGTGTTGGCTCATTGAAAAGGTATTCGTCAAATACATGGATGAAGAACCGGAAGCAGAATAATTCATTCGGGAAAGCGCCGCTTTCCCGAATTTTTCTACTTGTGCATTTCATAAATTTAGTGTACAATAGGCGATACGAATAGATAAGGAGGTGTGCTTCTCAAATGGACAATATGGATCCGGTGCAGCGTCGCCGTCGCCGGCAGGCAGAAAAAGCCGCTCGGGATGCCAGAAAAAAACGTCTGCGTAAGCGAATTGGGATCGGTGCCGGCATTCTGGCGCTGATTATTTTGCTTTGCGTGCTAATCGGTGCCCTTACCAAGCAGAAGAAGCCCTCCGAAGCACCTCAGTTGGAGCAATCCACCCAGCCCACCCAGGCACCCGATTCCGAAACCTCCATCACCATCGCCTTTGGCGGTGACCTGAACATCACCGACAAAACCGTGGACTGCGGCATGGTGGACGGTGGATATGACTATTCCGATATTTTCACCGATGTTCTGCCGGCTCTGGCCGGTGCCGATGCTACGGTGCTGAATTTTGAGGGCAACCTTTGCTCCGGCGCTTTCGGTTCCAAAAACTCCAATGCCCCCATGGAAATGGCTGAGGCGCTGACCGCCGCCGGTGTTGATATGGTGCAAATGGCTAACTCCTACTCCATCCGCAACGGCTTGCTTGGTCTGGAGGAAAGTCTGAAGAACATCCGTAAGGCTGGGCTGGAACCTCTTGGTGCTTATGAAAGCAACGAGGAATTCGCAGAAACCAAAGGCTTTACCCTGCGGAGCATTCACGGTGTAAAGGTGGCATTTGTTGCCTTCACCAAGGGTATGGACAGCTTGGGCCTGCCGGAGAATGAGCAGGATCGGGTGAATCTTCTCTATGAAGATTACTCCAGCACCTATCAAAAAGTAGACAAAGCCGGTATTTCCGCTGTGCTGGATGCCGCTAATGAGGCGAAGCCCGATGTGATAATTGCCCTGCTCCACTGGGGCAGTGAGTTTAACAACCAGGTCAGCGGTACTCAGACGGAGATTGTGGAACTGATGCAGGAAAAGGGCGTGGATGCCATCATCGGAACCCATTCCCACTACGTCCAGCAGGTGGACTACAATGAACAAAGCGGTCAGTTGGTGGCCTATTCTCTGGGCGATTTCTTTGGAGAGGCCGATAAAAAGGGCACGGAATACTCTATAATCCTAGAGCTGGAGATCACAAAAAACAACATCACCGGTGCCACCAAGATTACGAATTTCGATTACACCCCCATCTACACCGTCACCCCGGGAAACAGCGGCTCCGCTACCACCCGAATTCTGCGGATACGGGAAGCCATGGCAGCATACGAAGCCAACAGCATCGGCAAAGTATCGGACGCAACCTATCAGTCTATGAAATCAGCCCTGGCCAAAATTCAAGCCAAAACAGAGCCTGAAGATTAAAAAACGCTGCCTTTGGGCGGAGCATCATAGTGAAAAGCCGCCTGAAAAGGCGTATACCTGCACCACCCTGCGTTAAAAATGCTGGAAATACACAAAGTATTTCTGCGCTTTTTGCCTTGGTTGGCACAGATCTCCGCTCTTTTCAGGTGCTACGCAGTTTTGAAGTGGCGACTTTTTCTCAAGACGAGTAACAAAATCCCCGGAATGCTGACGCATTTCGGGGATTTTTTGCGAAGTATTGAGGAAAAGGGGGCGTTCAAAACCGGCTTCTCACTATGGTGCTCCGCCCTCAGCAGCGTTTTTTCTTACATATTGGCTCTGATGATGCTGATGAGGATGTCACCGGCAACCACTCGGTCTTCGGCGGCAAAGCCATCGGCAAAATTATCCGAGTACAGCACCTGGGCATTGGGCGGGAATTCGTCGTCACCCTCCCACACCAGAATCTGCATTTTGAATCCGCCGATCAGGTCAAACTGATAGCCTGCGTCACCGTGCTTCACGGGAGTAGCGCCCATCTTCTCTGCGGCGGCCTTGAAGGCATCCAGCCGGAAGCCGAAGGTGTATGCCGCACGGGTCAGGACACGACCGGTGTAGGGCTTGATGTACATCTCGCCCCAGGGCATCTCACGGAAAGTCTTCCACTCCCCTGCCCAAGCTACATTTTTGCTTTCCTGCAGGTAGCGCAGCAGGAAGGTCTGGGTGGGCAGCGGCGGCACGGCGCCACCGACGACAGCACGGATGGCATAAGTGGGGTGAGAAATGGCAAATTCTCTGCCCAATAAGTTTACATAAAACTCTTTTCCATCCCACTTCGCGCCGGTTCTTGCCGCCGCTTCCGCAGCATCCAGATTGCAAAATGCCGCCTCGTAGTGGGAAAAGGGTACTTCTTCTTTGTGATTTTCGATCTGCATTGGGTTTCTCCTATGTGATTAACATTCTTGCTTGGAACTGGGGAACAAACTGGCATCGGTATGGGGCAGGAAGCAAGCCGCCACGAAAGAATCCATGTAGCCGGGGTAGGTACTCAGCTCCAGATAGGTCATGTTCGCCGCAACCTCGGCGGTCTTGGAAATCGCCTCGTCGCTGACGGTCATTGCGTAAGCACCGGTCAGGCTGGAATTGCCGATATATTGGAACTTTTCCAGCTCCACATCCGGGAGCATACCGATATTTACGGCGTTTTTCATATTAATTCCGCTTCCGATGCCGCCGGCAACATAGACCTTATCGATCATGTCCACGGTCATATCCACCGACTGCAAAAGAATATCAATAGCGGAGAAAATAGCACCCTTGGCACGGATGAAGTTGTCGATATCCACCTCGTTGATGGAAACTTCCCGTCCGGTTTCGGACTCCTCCGCCGAGGCCAGCACATACCGCCCCATGCCGTGGGCATCCCGCTTCACCCGATCGCCCTCCCGGACGAGCAGACCCTTGGCGTTGATAATGCCGCAACGGAACAGCTCGGAAATAATGTCAATAATACCACTACCGCAGATGCCCACACACTTCTGTCCAGCATCGCCCACAATAGTCAGAGTAGGCTCCATGGTGTCCTTGTCAATGACGCAGGCCTCCACCGCACCGTCGGTGGCACGCATGCCGCAGGAAATATCGCCGCCCTCAAAGGCAGGACCGGCGGAGCAGGCACAGCTCATGAGGAAATCCCGGTTGCCGAACACCAACTCGCCGTTGGTGCCCAGGTCGATGAACAGACTCATTTCGTCCTGATCCCAAAGCCCAGCCGCAAGGGTGCCGGCGGTGATGTCGCCGCCCACATAAGAACCGATGTTGGGTGCAATGATCACGGGAGCCAAGGGATTTGCCACCATGCGCAGGTCACCGGCCAGCAGACCTTCCCAAGAGAAGAAACTGGGAATGTAAGGCTCCATGCGCACCGGCTCCGCATCCACCGCCAAAAGCAGGTGGTTCATGGTGGTGTTGGCACCGATAGCCAGACGCAGGATGCTCCCGGCGGTGATGCCGGCGGTTTGGCACAGCTTGGCGATGATGGGATTCAGGGTTTCCTTCAGGATGGCATCCTGAAGCTTTTTCTTACCACCGGAGCGACCTTGCTCGATGATGCGGTTGATCACGTCTGCACCATAGCGGATCTGTCCGTTGCCGGAAGAACCCTTGGCAAGCAGCTTGCCGGACTGCAGATCCGTCAGCACCATGGTCACGGTGGTAGTGCCGATGTCGATGGCACAGCCAACGATGGCGGTATCATCGGGAGCGCTCAGCTCCATGCACAGGAAGGTATCCCCCTGAAGCTCGCCCTTGACGCAGACGGTGAAGGCGTTTTCCCGCAATTTGGCAGCCATTTTGGCCATCACGTAATAGGGAATCTTCACATTTTCCACGCCCAGCGCTTCCTGAATCGCCCAGGTCAGGCGCTCGTTATCGGGCATGGTGTCGTCCAAAGTCGGCTCCGCCATGCTAACCACAAAACTGCGGAAATTGTTGGTAAATTGGATCCCACTTTCCTGCAAACGGCTCTGGCAGTCCTCAAAAATTGCGATTTCCTTGGGGCTGCTGAGATCAGCAGTCTTCATTCTGGACTGGTAGGCAGAGGCAATATCCGGCACGAATACAGTGCAATCGGACAGCACCTTGCAGTTGCAGCTTAGCCGCCAGCCGGCGTTATATTCCTCGTCGGTGATGTGACGGCTCTTGATGGTGTCAAGCTCACCTTCGATGAGCTTGACGCGGCACTTGCCGCAGGAGCCGTTGCCGGAACAAGGTGCATCGATGGCCACATTGGCCCGACGTGCCAGCTCCAGCAGATTATCACCGGCGTTACATTCAATACTAACAGAGCTTGCGCCCTCGATTTGGAACGTTACCTTCATTATTTATCCCTTTCAAAAATAGATACGAAATATGAGATATGAGATACGAGATATTCTTTGTTCCCAATATCTCATATCTTATATCCCATATCTAGCGGTGCGGCGGCATAGCCGCCGCACCGCGGATATCTCTTACATTAGCGGATCCATTGCCAGGACCGGGTGATTCTTCTCGGTGAGCCAGTTCAGCAGCTCTTCGCAATCGGTGGTGATGGTTTCATCGGCGATGAAATCGGTGAAATTCTCGATGCCGTACAGCTCCTGAGCAGTCTTGTTCAGACGCTCGCCCACGTCATCCTTCAGTTCCTTGGGCATCCAAACAATGCGCTCGATACCGCCCTCAGCGCTGATGAACTTCTTGGAGCTGATAAAGTGACGGCCGTGACCCATATAGCCGGGAGTCTGGACACCACCGCCGGTGCAGCTTGCCAGCTCGCCGAAGGTCATGCCGGCAGGGGTCATGCCCTTGAATTCCCGGTTGACCACGATGAAGCCGTTGCTCATGGGCTCGATGCCGCAAATGCACTCGAAGCAGCCGCAGGAGGTCATGGGATCCTCCAGAATGGAGTACAGAGTCACGCTCTCCACAGCGCCGTGGGTAGCATCCTTGACCATCTTGTCAACGGACTCGAAGCGGCCGGTGCGCTCGTCGATGCAGCCTTCCTTGAAGATGGGCTGGCAAGGACCGTTGGGATCCAGCTCGTTGGTAGCCTTGGCATCCAGCCAGCTTACCGCACCGCACAGGCCCAGACGCTCGGGGGTGACCACGCAGCAATGGGCAGGTGCAAAGGACTGGCACAGAATGCAGGTATAGTAGCGGTCAACAGACTCGTCGGTCATGGAAGCCAGACGGTCATCACGCTGGGCGTAACGAGGCATGGCGATCTCATCCCGGAAAGCCTCAGCCTGAGCGGTTTCGGTGACGATGGTCACCTGGCACTTGTCAACAACTGCGTCAAACTCGTTCATGATCATGACGTACAGAACTTCAGCGAAGTCCTTCAGCCGCAGACCGGCCTCAAAGGCGGCGTTGCTGACACGAACCCGGACCTGATTGCGCTGACCGGTGTGCATGACGCCTTCCATGTAGTTGAACCAAGCGTGGAACTTACGCTCGATGACAGACTCGAAGTCTACCTGCATCTTCTTGCCGGCAACTTCCACGAAGGTGACCAGAGCCAGTTCCTTGGCATCAGCCAGATCGGGGCCGACGATGGTGATCTTGTGATCCTCGATCTCGTTCATCTCCCGCATCATGACCAATTCTGCAGTGGGGTTCTTGGAAGACCAGAACTCGTTGTGCATATCGGCCTTACGTATGATTTCGCCCTCAAACGAAGCAGCAAACGCCACGGGAATGGGGAGTTCCGTGGTCTTAATCTTAATG
>JAZONA010000083.1:0-7677 GCA_045654265.1 Faecousia sp. | reverse complement strand
GGCCTAAAAATCCTTTGAAGGGCACATCGATGAAGTCCCTGGTGTCTGCTTTTTACGCCCAGTTTAGGGTGGATGCTGGGGGTTAAGGATCCCGGGCGCGCTCCAATGGCATGGGGCATACGACCCGGTTTCCGTGGAGACTTGAAGCTTGTGCGACGAAGTTGAGAACTCCTGTACAGGAAGCCGCTTCGCGTACGAATCAAGTAAGAACCTGCAAGGCGGTGCACAGAATCGTGTGCTGCGTGCAGTGTAGCCTGCCTTGAGTGAACATGTTGGGATAGGAGAACAGGCGGTAACTGTGGTGGCCACGCAGTAACCGATATTGCTCCTGGAAATCATGCTTGCAAAAGAGGCTAAGACTATGGCGCATTCTGCCGTGGAAATCACCTAGGCTGTCGTAATTGGGCAGGCAGGGGATTACAGTACGGACTAAGTGGCAATCGGGTATCCATTTTGGCAACACTTGGGCGATCGGATCAAACGGAAACGGCCTGCACGGCAACGGCAGGTTCTGATCGGGGAAAACCAACCCGACCTAAGCCGTAAGATTTATCCTGCTTGCTACCGTCATTTTTGATAAAATAGTGAGGGACATACTGTGTCTAAATCTGACCCAGCCGCTGCGAAAAAAGAGCGGAATAAGACGATCCGCTGGGTCGTCACAATTTTTTTGGTTACCCTTTTCGTTTCGGGTATCATTTCGTTGCTTTCTGAGATTCTGTTCTCCGTCAGCGGTATCATTGTAGCTTTTGTAATTCTTTTCGTAATTATTTTGGTGGGTATTTTGTTTGATATTATTGGCGTAGCGGTTACGTCTGCAGATGAAAAACCCTTCCACTCCATGGCTGCCCGAAAGGTTCCCGGTGCCCAGGATGCTATTAAACTGCTAAGAAAAGCTGAGCGGGTGAGTTCTGTGTGCAATGACGTCATTGGCGATATTTGCGGCGTTGTTTCCGGCTCTGCATCCGCTACGATTGCGGCTCAAGTTATTGCAAATTTTGAGTTTTCTTGGCCGAAGATCGTAACACTGCTCATGTCCTCTTTGGTTGCGGGTTTGACAGTTGGCGGAAAGGCCATTGGTAAAAGCTTTGCGGTAAATTCCTGTACTGACATCGTCTACACGGTTGGTCGCGTGCTCCATTTCCTGAGCTTTAAGAAAAAGAAATAATTTAGTTAGGTTGTGTCACTTCGTGAATATCTTAGAAAAGATCAACGGTCACGAGGATCTGCTGCGCCTGAATGAGGAAGAACAACTGCTGTTGTGTCAGCAGATTCGTGAGTTTTTGATAGATCGGGTCTCCAAGACCGGCGGCCACCTTGCCACAAATTTAGGCATGGTGGAGCTTTCTGTTGCTCTTGAGACCGTTTACAATACAAAATATGACCGTCTGGTATTTGACGTTGGTCATCAATCTTATGTCCATAAGATTTTGACCGGTCGCCAGGCGGATTTCGACCGTCTGCGCCAATTTGGCGGTATGGCCGGTTTCCCAAAACCCAGTGAAAGCGTTACGGATGCGTTCGTAGCCGGGCATGCCTCAAGCTCTATTTCTATTGCTTTGGGTATGGCTCGGGCCAGAACTCTCAGCGGTGGCGATTATAACGTTGTTACGGTTATTGGTGATGGCGCTGCCACCGGTGGTATGGTTTATGAGGGGCTTAATGATGCCGCAGAGAGCCGTGAGCCTATGGTCATTATCCTGAATGATAATGAGATGTCCATCGACCGCAATGTGGGCGGTATGGCAAAGCATCTGTCTCGTTTGCGGGTAAAGGAAAGCTACCTGGGCATGAAGCAGCGCTATCGCCGGGTAATGAGCAAAACCGCAGTAGGTTCCTTTGTTTTCCGTACCACGCGTATTGTAAAAGATTGGCTTAAACGGATGATCATTCCAACGACACTGTTCGAAAATATGGGACTGACTTACCTTGGTCCTGTGGACGGAAATGATCTGCCTCACCTTATCAGCCTTTTGCGTCTTGCTAAGGACATGAATCGTCCGGTACTGCTCCATGTGATCACAAAAAAGGGAAAAGGCTATAAATTTGCTGAGGAAAACCCCTCGAAGTTCCATGGAATCGGTAAATTCGACCCCAAAACCGGCGAAACTTCCGGTAAGGGCGGTACGAGTTTTTCTGACAATTTTGGCAAGACCATGATTACCCTTGCCAATCGAGATCCCCGAGTGTGCGCCATTAGTGCGGCTATGCCCGGTGGTACCGGCTTGCTGGAATTTAAGAAGAAATTCCCTAAACATACCTTTGATGTTGGTATTGCTGAAGAACACGCCATGTCCATGGCTGGCGGTCTTGCCAAGCAAGGAATGGTGCCGGTAGTGGCTCTTTATTCAACATTCCTGCAGCGTTCCTATGACATGATTATGCAGGACATTGCCATGCTGAATTTGCATGTTGTTCTTGCGGTAGACCGGGCAGGTCTTGTGGGTGAGGATGGAGAAACACATCACGGCATTTATGATATTGGCTTCCTTCGTCACGCCCCGGGGATGATGATCATGTGCCCGGCAAGTCTTGAGGAGCAGAAGAAAATGCTGGAATGGGCCGTTGATGACTACAATGGTCCCGTGGCTATTCGCTATCCCAGAGGTGGCAATCGTGGATATGATGGCTGCCATTTCAAGGCGTTGCCGGGAATCGCCGGTGCCGGTGCGCTGGCTTGTCACCGCATGGGCGCTGATGTGACGCTGATTACCTATGGTGTCTTGATTGATAATGTGTTGAAGGCTGCTGATTTGCTTGCGCAGCAGGGGATTCAGGCAACAGTCCTGCGTTTGTTGACAGTTTCTCCCTTGCCCATTTCTCATATTCTCACTATGATGAGCGAAACGGAACATGTTGTGGTTTTTGAAGAAACCGCCGGTAATTGTGGCATCCGGGAAGCTCTGGCTTGGAAATTACAGCATCAAAAACCCGGCATTCGGGTGGATGGCATCGATTTGGGTACCCAGTATGTGACTCACGGCGATATGAATTCTCTTTACAAGCATTATGGATTGGATAGTGAATCCATTGCAAAATTTGTTCAGGAGGTGCGTCAGGCATGAAAATTAAAAAACGGCTGGACGTACTGCTGACTGAGCAGGGGTATGCAGATACCCGTTCCAAGGCCCAGGCCATTATTATGGCCGGTCAGGTGTATGTTGACGGGCAAAAGGCGGACAAACCCGGTATTTCCTATCTGGAATCCGTGTCCATTGAGGTTCGTGGAGATGTATGTCCTTATGTGAGCCGTGGCGGACTAAAGCTGGAAAAAGCTCTCCGTGACTTCGGCGTAAAGCCGGAAGGCTTTGTGTGCAGCGATTCCGGTGCATCCACCGGCGGTTTTACCGACTGTCTTCTTCAGCAAGGCGCCAAAAAGGTTTTTGCCATCGATGTTGGTTACGGCCAGTTGGATTGGAAAATCCGCTCGGATGAACGGGTTGTGGTCATGGAACGCACCAACATTCGCTATGTGACCCCGGAAGATCTGGGCGAACCTCTGGATCTTTCTGTGGTGGACGTGAGCTTTATTTCCTTGAAAATTGTCCTGCCTGCCATTAAAAATCTGCTCAAACCCGGTGTAGGCCAGGTTCTGTGCCTGATCAAGCCCCAGTTTGAAGCCGGCAAGGAAAAGGTTGGCAAGAAGGGCGTTGTTCGTGAGCCTGCTGTCCATCAGGAAGTGCTGGACGATTTTGTGGCATTGGCGGATAGTCTGAACTTTAACATCCTTGGGTTGACCTTCTCTCCCGTGAAGGGCCCTGAGGGAAATATTGAATTTTTGGGTCACCTGACCTTGGCTGATGTACCTGGGATCCGTCCTGATACCGCTGATGTGGTGCGTCAGGCACATGAAACTTTGAAGGGGTGAAACTATGATAAAAAGAGTAATTTTGACCCCGAATCCCTATCGGGATAAGAATTTTCAAACAGTACGCAATGCGGTCCGTATTCTCCAGGAGGCGGGACTGGAAACCAAGCTGTGCCTGCCTTTTGAAGTAGACCGCTCCTATGATCTGCCCAAGGATCTTCGTTTTCATAAGCTGGATCGTGAGATTCAGAATACGGATCTGGTGATTTGCTTTGGCGGTGACGGCACCATTTTGCATATGGCAAAGGCTGCCACCAGAAATAATGTGCCTATTTTGGGTGTCAACATCGGCACCATGGGTTTCATGGCCGAGCTGGAAAGCAGCGAGCTTAGTAAGCTGAAGCAGTTGGCTACCGGCGATTATCAAATCGATAGCCGCATGATGCTGGATGTGACGGTGCGCCGTGATCGTGACATCATTTTCCACGATATTGGCCTGAATGATGTGGTGATCACCAAGGGCGCTGTTGCCCGGATCGTGCATCTAAGTGTATGCTGTGACGGTGTACAAGCTATGGAATGCGGCGGCGACGGCATTATCGTCGCTACCCCTACCGGCTCGACGGCGTATAATCTGTCTGCAGGCGGGCCTATTGTGGAGCCCGAGGCGAAGAGCATTATGATTACCCCGATTTGCGCCCATGATATGGCCAGTCGGTGCATCGTGGCATCTGACAAGCGAGTGATCACCGTGGGGCTGATCCACAACGCCCGGCGCAATGCTTTTTTGGCTGTGGATGGCGGTAAATCCCTGCGGCTGAATATGGGCGATGTTGCTACGATTCAGAAGTCCAATATGGAAACCAGTCTGGTGCGTCTGAAGCAGCGCAGCTTTTACGATGTAGTAAACACGAAATTTAAGTGTAACGGATGAGGTGAAAAGACGTGAAATCTCAAAGACAAGCTAAAATTTTAGAGATCGTCACTACCCGTGACGTGGAAACACAGGAGCAGCTGTTGCAGGAGTTGCAGGATGCCGGCTACTACAGCACGCAGGCTACTATTTCCCGGGACATAAAGGAACTGCGGATCGTCAAAGAGCTGACCAGCTTTGGCACATACCGCTATACCACCTCTTCCAAAGAGGTGCGTGGCACGTTTTCTACCCGACTCAATACCATTTTCCGGGAGTGTGTCACCGGCTATGACTATGCTCAGAATATCGTGGTGATCCACACTCTGCCCGGTTTGGCATCTGCCGCTGGTTCTGCCATCGACGGCATGAATATGAACTTCATTTTGGGTACCCTTGCTGGCGATGATACCGTCATGATCGTGATGCGGGATACCAATGCCGCTGCGACTTTCTGCAGTGAAATCAAAAATCTGCTGAATTGATACTAGAAAGGGGAGTCCATAATGCTGAGTTTGCTGCATATTGAGAATATTGCGGTCATTGAGCGGTCGGACATCTCCTTTGACCAAGGCTTCAATGTCCTCACCGGTGAAACCGGTGCCGGTAAATCTATTGTCATCGATGCAATTTCGGCTATTTTGGGTGAGCGGGCTTATCGGGATATGATCCGTACCGGCGCTAACAAGGCGTCTGTCCGGGCGGTGTTTACCGATGTCCCCGAGTTGACCTGGTTTTCCGACAATGGCGTTGAATATGATCCGGAGACAGTCATTCAGCGGGATATTTTCCTGGATGGCAAGAATGTTTGCCGTGTCAACGGCTCGTTGGTTTCTGTGTCGATTTTGCGCAAATTAGGTGTTCAGCTGATCAATATCCACGGTCAGCACGACTCTGCATCCCTTTTGGATGAAGCCAATCATCTGTCTTTTCTGGATGCCTTTGCAGATAACGACGCTATCCGCCAGGATTATCTTGACAAGTATCAGGCGGTTTCTGCTTTGCGCCGTGAGATCGACCGGATGACCATGGACGAAAGCGAGAAGCTTCGCCGCATGGAAACCCTCCGCTACCAAATTGAGGAGATCTCCAAAGCCAATTTGGAGGCAGGGGAGGACGATGTGCTGGAGGAGCGGCGCAAATTGCTCCAAAATGCTGAAAAGCTATCCAACGGCATGGATATGGCGGTGGAATGTCTGTACGGCGGTGATGAATCCGACGGTGCCGCATCTTTGCTGGCTCAGGCAGAGCGGGAACTGGCTCGACTGGCTCGATACACCGATTCCTTTTCTGCGCTTCACGACCGGGTTGCTGACCTGATGTATCAGGTGCAGGAAGCCGCCGAGGAGGTTCGGGATGCCCGGGACGATTTGAGCTACTCTGCCGATGAATTGGAGCAGATCGAATCCCGTCTGGATGTGATCCATCGCCTGCGCCGAAAGTACGGCGCCACTTGTGCGGATATTCTGGAATATCTGGAGCAGGCCAAGGAGGAGCTGGATGAAATCGAGTTTGCCGATGACCATTTGGAGCGGTTGAAACTGAAGCTTCAAAAGGCTGAAAAGACCGCTTGGGATGCGGCGCTGACCCTTCGGGAGGACCGAAAGGCCAAGTCCGTGATCCTTTCTCAGCGGATTTTAACGGGGCTTTCTCAGTTGGATATGCCCCGGGTGCAGTTTGCCTGCGAATTTGAGGAAACAGAGCTGACTGCTTTTGGTGCAGATAATGTGGTTTTTTATATGTCTGCTAACGCCGGCGAAGCCCTGAAATCCATGAGTAAAGTAGCCTCCGGCGGCGAATTGGCACGTATTATGCTGGCTATGAAGAACGTGCTGGCAGAAAAAGATCAGGTCAATACCTTGATTTTTGATGAGGTGGATACTGGCGTATCCGGCCGTGCAGCACAAAAGGTGGCTGAAAAGTTGAGAAGCGTGGCACAGCATAAGCAGGTCTTGTGCGTTACCCACTTGCCCCAGCTTGCGGCTTTGGCCAATACCCATCTGCTCATTGCGAAGGAAGAGCGAGAGGGGAGAACCTATACTTCTGTTACTCCTTTGGATCTTGAAGGACGGAAACGGGAGCTGGCCCGCATCATCGGTGGCACAAACATCACCGAAACCACCCTGAAAAGCGCCGAAGAGATGCTTAACGTATAATTTACTTGACAAAGCTGATCTTTTTTGTTACCATACCCATAACCTTATAAACACTGTGATGGGAATAAGTATGTGTCCAATTTCCTGCCAGAGAGCTGCCGGTTGGTGCAAGGCAGTGGGGAAACGCACAGAAATACCTCCCGGAGTGGCTTTCCTGAACCACCAGTAGGGGAAGACGGGCACGCCCGAAACAGCGTCAGGCGTTGTTGGACGCCGTGAGGGGTGCATTGTGAGATGCAACCAAACCAGAGGTGGTACCGCGTAATTTACGCCCTCTGCCCGCAAGGACAGGGGGCTTTATATTTTGGAGGAATAACTATGAAACTTTATGACGAACTGGTTGCCCGTGGCCTGATTGCCCAGGTAACCAACGAGGATGAGATCCGTGAGATGATCGATAACGGCAAGGCCACTTTCTATATTGGCTTTGACCCCACTGCTGATTCTCTGCACGTTGGTCACTTCATGGCTCTGTGCCTGATGAAGCGCCTGCAGATGGCTGGCAACAAGCCTATTGCCTTGATCGGCGGCGGCACTGCCATGATCGGTGACCCCTCCGGCAGAACCGACATGCGCTCCATGATGACCAAGGAAGTCATCGACCACAACTGCGCTTGCTTCAAGAAGCAGATGGAGCGGTTCATCGAGTTCGGCGAGGATAAGGCAAAGATGGTCAACAACGCCGATTGGCTGCTGAACCTGAACTATGTGGACTTCATCCGTGAGATCGGCGGATGCTTCAGCGTGAACAATATGCTCCGTGCCGAGTGCTTCAAGCAGCGCATGGAGAAGGGGTTGAG
>JAZONA010000082.1:0-3691 GCA_045654265.1 Faecousia sp. | reverse complement strand
GGATTTTGCAGTGGGAAGCATCGCCACAGCCCTGTCCGCAGGCGGTATGTGGCTGACCCGGAATGTGAAAATCAAGGGCTATCCCCTGCTGGGTATGTTCATGCCGGCGCTGTTCAATGCCCTACTGGTGGGTTGGGAGCTAACGATGTACATCGGCGGTGGCTTCTGGCTCAATGCCGCCTGCGTCGCTGCCGGCGAACTGGGTGTTCTCCTCACCCTCGGCACCATTTTGTATTACGCCATCAAAAAACGCCGTTTGGATACGTTTTTGCGGTAAATCCCCTGAAAATGTGGCATACTGTCACCAAAGGAAGTGTTACAATGATCGATTTTCAGCCTTTGACCTTGGACATGAAGCCGGAATTTGACCGTCTGCTCCGCCGGGACACTCCCCGTGGCTGCGAGTACAGCTTCAACAATTTGTATATGTGGGGTCGCCAGCAGGCGGCCTTTTTGGGCAGTCATTTGGTGGTTCTGTCCCAGTACGACCGCCGCTGCATCTATCCCTTCCCTGCCGGAACCGGCGACGTGAAGCCGGTGCTGGACGCCATCATCGCAGACGCCCACGCCCGTGGCATTCCTTGCTGCATCAGCTCCATGAATCAGGAAGAATGCGACCTGCTGGAAAGCCTGTACCCCGGCAAATTCCGCTTCCATTCCGACCGGGATTTCTTCGATTACGTCTACGATATCAATGATTTAGCAGAACTCCGTGGTCGAAAATTCCAGAAAAAGCGCAACCACCTGCACAAATTCCAGGCCGCTCACCCGGATTACACCGCCGAACCCCTCACCGACGAGTGGATGCCTGCTGTGCAGGAAATGGTGGACAGCTGGTTTGCCCAGCGTTTGGCTATCGATCCCACGGAGGATTTCCACTTGGAGCGCCGTGCGCTGCGCCGGGCCTTCGCCCACCGAGCTGAGCTGGGCATGGAAGGACTGGTGCTTCAGGAGCATGGGGAAATTTTCGCCATGACCATGGGTTCCCCCCTCTCCGATACCACCTTCGACATTCATTTTGAGAAGGCGCAGCTGGACGTGGAGGGCGCTTACAACGCCATCAATCTGGAATTTGCCCGTTATCTGCGGGCAAAGTACCCCAATCTGCGCTGGCTGGATCGGGAGGACGACATGGGACTTGAGGGTCTAAGGAAGGCCAAGCTGTCCTACAATCCTGCTTTTCTGCTGGAAAAACACTGGGCACGGCTGTGGGAGGACTCCGATGAAGTATGATACCGCCCCTCTGCGCCAGCTGTGGCAGGAAGCATTTGGGGACAGCGATGTATTTCTGGATGCCTTTTTCGCCACTGCCTACGCCCCTGACCGGTGCCTCCTGCAAATGGAAGGCGACCAGGCTGTTGCGGCGCTGTACTGGATACCCCATTGGCTCAGCGGCAAGAAAATCGCCTACATTTACGCCGTTGCCACCGCAAAATCCCACCGTGGGCAAGGTCTTTGCCACCGGCTCATGGCGCAGGCTCATGACCTTCTCCGCTCTCAAGGCTACGCTGGTGCCATACTGGTGCCGGGAAGCGCCGGTCTGGGGGATTTTTATGCAGCCATGGGCTACCGCTACTGCACCCAAATTCGGGAGCTTTCCGTGGAAGCGGCTGCCTCTCCGCTCTCGATGCAACCGCTGTCCGTCAGCGAATATGCCCAGCTTCGTCAAAATATGCTCCCGGAAAATAATGTCCTGCCCGGTTCCGAAGCATTGGCTTTTCTGGACACGCAGGCGAAATTTTATGCCGGTGACGGCTGGCTCCTGGCCGGCTATCGGCAGGAAGATTCCTTCATTGGTCTGGAATTTCTGGGCGACGAAAACAAGCTCCCGGGCATTTTGGCAACGCTGAATGTACCGTCAGGAAGCTTCCGCACCCCCGGAATCGGCCGCAATTTTGCCATGCATCTGCCCTTTGTCTGCGACTTTTTCCCAGGACATTTTGCCTTTGCCTTTGACTGACGGACTTTTGTACATTTTGTATAAGTTCCTTTTCCCATCTTCAGCATTTTTTTACAAAGGCGCACCTTGCTTTTTCGTCAAAAAAAGTTCATAATACAATTATATTATCATCGGAGGTGCCTCATGCAAAAGGTTCTGGTTTTGGATTTTGGCGGATCCTATACCCAGCTGCTTGCTCGAAAAATTCGGGAATGTCATGTGTATTGTGAGATTCACCCGGCCACCATGTCTGCCGAGGCTGTGCGCAGCTTTGCGCCCATCGGCATTGTGCTGTCCGGCGGACACTCCAGTATTTTTGACACCAATGCACCCCTTTTGGACCCGGCTATTTATGAGCTGGGTATCCCCATGCTGGGCATCTGCTACGGCAGCCAGATCATGGCGCACCAGCTCGGCGGCACAATAGAAAAGGCTTATGGCAACTCCGATCACCGTCGCACCCTGGCGCAGCTGGACACCGAGGACGTCCTCTTCGCTGAGCACAGCACCGATGCCATTACCTGGATGTGCCACGGCGACCAGATCACCCGCCTACCCGAAGGCTTTATCGTCACCGGCAGCACCGCCAGCTGTCCCATTACCGCTTTTTGCAACCCGGAAAAGGGTTTTTACGGCGTTCGTTTCCACCCTGAGGTGGGTCACACCAAGGGCGGCATCCGGATGCTGGATCGCTTCCTGAAGATCATCTGCGGCGCCACCGGCGACTGGCGGATGGAGGATTACGCCGCCAAAATGGTGGACTACCTCCGTGAAAAAGTGGGCGACAAGCGGGTTCTGCTGGCGCTCAGCGGCGGCGTGGACTCCTCTGTGGCTGCGGCACTGCTGTCCAAGGCCATCGGCAATCAGCTCACTTGCATTTTCGTGGATCACGGTATGCTCCGCAAGCACGAGGGCGATCAGGTGGAGGCCTCCTTCTCCCGGATTGATATGCACTTCATCCGTGTCAATGCGGCGGACCGTTTTATGAAGCGTCTGGCAGGCGTCACGGATCCTGAGGAAAAGCGCACCATCATCGGCGAGGAATTCGTCAATGTTTTCAAGGACGAGGCTAAGAAGCTAGGCACCATCGATTTCTTCGCCCAGGGCACCATTTACCCGGACGTGATAGACCGGGGTTTGGGCTACGCCGATGTGATCAAAAGCACCCACCGCTCCGATTACCTGCCGGATCATCTGGGCTTCAAGGAGCTTCTGGAGCCTCTGCGGTATCTGTTTAAGGACGAGGTTCGTGCCCTTGGCCACGCCATGGGTCTGCCGGAGATCCTGTACAATCGCCAACCCTTCCCGGGTCCCGGACTTGCCATTCGCATGATCGGCTACATCACCCCGGAGAAGATCCACATTCTGCAAGAAGCAGACCATATTTTCTGCTCCGAGTTGGAAAAGGCACGTCTGCACGACCAAATCAGCCAGTATTTCGCTGTTCTTACGGATACCCAGACCATCGACATCACCGGTTCCGACCGGGAAAAGCGGTATGTACTGGCTCTGCGGGTGGTGAATACCGACGATTATATGACCGCAAAATGGGCTCGCCTGCCTTACGAGCTGCTGGATCATGTATCCCATCGTATCATCCGAGAAGTCCCTCAGATCAATCGTATCGTCTACGACATCACCTCCAAACCCCCGGCTACCATTGAGTGGGAATGACCGGCAGCGGTTTATAGGCGAATTAAATAGTTATAAAACCACCACAAAATACGATAAAAAAAGCACATTTCGGTGGGG
>JAZONA010000081.1:0-4523 GCA_045654265.1 Faecousia sp. | reverse complement strand
GTTGAAGGCAGTAATTGTCTTCCTAAGACCGCTTGGCCTCCGACTTCATCCAGGTGATCCAATTCGTGGCAGAAGCAACGGGCGATCAGTTCTTCTCCCTCTGCTTCATACCAGTTGCCCATCCGGTCCTGTGCCCGGACCTTTGCATAGTAGGGCCGCTTTACAAGACCGTACTTACCGGGCACACTGAGGCACCCCTCTGCACCCACCTGCTCACCGGAGGTTTCCAGCATGGTGGGGTTGATCAGCTCCAAAATGCCCTCGCCGGTATCCACGATCACCACACGGCGCAAAATGCCTACCTGCGGTGCCGCCAGACCAACGCCGTTGGCCTTTTCCAAAGTGTCAGCCATGTCGTCCAGCAGCTTGTGGAGCTTGCTGTCGAACGCCTCCACCGGCTTGCACACCTTGTGCAGAGCAGGGTCTTTATCTGTCAAAATCTTGCGAATTCCCATAGTTTTTCCTCTCAATCCGTGCCATTTGTGTCTACAAAAGCGGAAATATTCCGATTTGCTCCATCCTTGAAAAACTGCCGCAGCAGATGTGCGATCAGCAGGCGCAAGGGTCGGGTCATCCGGCAGCGCAACGTCAGCCGGTATCGGTAATTGTAATTTATTTTCGGCACCGGGCAGGGGGCAGGCCCCAAAGCGGTGCAATTTTCTTCCATGTATTGGCTCTGCCGCAGGCAGGCGTTCAGCGAATCCCGGAACTTTGCCGCTCCCCGAAGCACCGCACCCTCATCCTGACCGGTAAACGTCACCGTCACCAAATCTCCAAATGGCGGCAGATTCTGCATTTTTCGCAGAGCGATCTCCAGCTCATAAAACCCATCGTAATCCTGCATCGCCGCCAGCTTCAGCACCTGATGCTCCGGATTCACCGTCTGGATCATGGCAATGCCCGGATCGTCGCCACGGCCGGCACGTCCCACCACCTGAGTCAGCATATTGAAGGTGGTTTCCGCCGCACGATAAGAGTCGGAATACAGACTCAAATCGCCGTCCAGCACGCCAACCAGCGTCACATCCGGCAGATTCAGCCCCTTGGCAACCATCTGGGTACCGATGAGCACCGGCACCTTGTTGTTTTTGAAGTGATCCAGAATTTTTTCGTGGGTATTCACAGCGCTGACGGTGTCCGCATCCATGCGATCCACTTCCAACTCCGGAAACAGCATATTCAGTTCCTGCTGTGCCTTTTGGGTACCGGTTCCCACTCGCTTCAGGGGGCCACCGCACTGGGGGCACCGCTCCGGGGAGATCCGGGAAAAACCGCAGTAATGGCACATGAGCCGGTTGTTTGCGCTGTGATAGGTGAGCCTTGCACTGCATCGGGGACACTCCGGTGCCTCCCGGCAATCCACGCACACCACCGCCCGGCTATTACCCCGGCGGTTGAGAAACAGAATGGTCTGCTTGCCATTATCCGCCGTGCGGCGAATGGCATCCTGCAAATCATAACTGAAACTCAGGTCGTTGCCGTCCTTGATTTCCTGGCGCATATCCACCATGGCCACCCCGGGCAGAGGGTGTCCATTGAACCGCTCTTTCAGGGTAAACAAAGCGAAATGCCCCTGCTTGGCATGGTACATGGTTTCGATGGAAGGCGTAGCCGAACCCAGCAAAACCAGACATTTTTCCTTACTGCCACGCCACATGGCCACTTCCCGGGCGCAGTAACGGGGAGCATTTTCGGAGCGATAGGAATGCTCCTGCTCCTCGTCCAGAATCAACAGTCCGGGGTTTACGCAGGGGGCAAATACCGCACTACGGGTACCCACCACCACTTTTGCATCGCCACTTCGGACACGTTTCCATTGGTCATAGCGTTCGCCGGCAGGCAGACTGCTGTGAAGCACCGCCACCTGCTGACCGAAATGGGCTACGAGCAACCCCAAAAGCTGAGGGGTCAGGCCGATTTCCGGCACCAACAGCATGGCGCTTTTCCCCTGCTCCAGGCAAGTACGAATCAGCTTCAAATACACCGCCGTCTTGCCGGAACCGGTAACGCCGTACAGCAGCGCCACACCCGGTTCAGTCGCATCCATCCGCTCCCGAATTCCGGCGAAGGCCGCCGCCTGCTCCTCATTTAAAATCAAATCCGTGGACACCTGCGCCGGGCGGATCTCCCGGCACCGAAGCACCTCCCGGTCGGAAAGGGACACATATCCCAACTCCGCCAACCGCTTCACCGTGGCCGGTTTGGCACCGGTGAAGTAGCACAGCTCCTTCACGGAGGCACTGCCCACACTGCATAAAAGTTCCAGCACCGCCTTTTGCATGGCACCGGATTTAGGCCGCCGTGCGGCAAATTCCAAGGCCTCCTCCGCAGAGGAAGCCAGGGTGGCCACCTGCTCGGTCTTATCCCCGGTTTTCCGGGAAAAATCCCGCTGGGCGGTGATCCACTTTTTCCGTAGCAAATACTGCACCGCCGCCTCGAAGGCATCCTCGCCCTCGATGGCCTGCCGCAGCACCGCACCATCCCCGGAGCCGCCCATATCCAAGAGCAACTCCAGGAGCTTTTTCCCATCCGCTTGACGGATGGTTTTCTCCTGCCAGGAGCGATCCTCCGTCAGGGCGTAGGTATCCTTGGCCTGGAACCACAGCCCACCGGGAAGCATCGCCCGAATGGCATCATAAAGGGTGCAAAAATACCGCTCACGCATAAAGCCAGCCAGCCGTAGCATGGTCATATCCAGCAGCGGTGCATCGTCCAAACAACGCTCCACTGCCTTCAACCCTTCAGGACTTCCGTCCTCCACAGCCAGCACCACGCCCTCACACCGGCGGTTGCCCCGACCGAATGGCACCGTCACCCGCAGACCGGTCATCAGCACCATTCCCTCCGGAACCCAATAGGAATAGGGCTTATCAATTGCAAAATTTGCAGCAGAAACTGCGATTTTTGCCACCATAAAGCCCTTTCCTCCTTAGTTCATATATTCTTCCTTCAGGCCGGCGGTGAGCTTACCGTCAGCGACTTCCTGAATAGCCAGGGTAACGGGCTTCTCAGGCAGTTCCTCGTGGAAAGCCTCAGCCTCAATGGCGATCTGGCGGGCTCTCTGAGCCACCACGTTCACCAGCAGGTAACGGCTCTCCACATTCTTCAACAAATCCGCAACAGGGGGGTACAGCATAATCATTTTCCTCCAATAATATTCAAAATTTCTTGTACACAATTTTCAACCTGGTCATTGACCACCACATGGTCATACCAATCTTTTTGGTCGATCTCCCACTTGGCCCGCTCCATCCGAAGCTGAATCTGCTCCTCGGAGGTATCGCCGCGGCCACGAAGCCGGCGCTCCAGCTCCTCCATGGAAGGGGGCATAATGAAGATCAGCGTTGCCTCCGGGCGCTTTGCCCGAACGATCTTGGCGCCTGCAGGCTCCACGTCCAAAATCACATCGCCCTTAGCCAGCTTTTCCTCCAACTGTCCCAGCGGGGTGCCGTAGTAAGCCGCCGCATGGTCGTCGTATTCCAAAAAAGCGTCCTTTGCGATCATCTCCTCGAATTCTTCCTTGGAGATGAAGTAATAATGCACACCGTGCTCCTCGCTGGGTCTGGGGGGACGGGTGGTAGCAGAAACAGAGAACGCCAGATCCTCACGGAGATTAAACACCCCTTTGAGTACCGTGCTCTTACCCACACCGGAGGCACCGGAGATTACATACAGCTTGCCTACACTCATTCTTTATCCTCCTCACTTGGATCAATCCACCGGGCGGCCAAAACCTCCGGTGTCATGGCAGACAGGATCACATGGTCAGTGTCCATCAGGATCACTGCCTTGGTCTTGCGACCATAGGACGCATCGATGAGCATTCCCCGATCCCGGGCCTCCTGCACCACACGCTTGATAGGTGCCGAATCCGGATCCAGAATGGAGATCACCCGTCCTGCGGCGATCATACTGCCGAAACCAATGTTGATCAGTTTCATATTTACCTCTTATTCGATGTTCTGGGTCTGCTCCCGGATCTTTTCCAGCTCCGCCTTGATGTCCACCACCACACGAGCCAGCTTCAGATCGGAGCACTTGGAACCGATGGTATTGGTTTCCCGGTTCATCTCCTGCAGCAGGAAGTCCAGCTTTCTGCCAACGGCACCGCCGCCGGTGAGCATGGCATTCATCTGCTCCAAGTGGCTGCGCAGACGGACAGTTTCCTCGTCCACCGCAACCTTATCGGCAAAGATAGCTGCTTCGGTGAGGATGCGGCTTTCGTCGATGGAGGTATTGGCAAGTACCTCCTGGAGCTTGGCTTCCAGACGTGCCCGGTAATCGGACACGGTCTGGGCATTGCCCTGCTCCACCACAGCCACATATTCCAAAATGGTCTGGCCACGGCTGCGCAGGTCTTTATCCAGCGCCGCACCTTCCACGGTGCGCATGGCATCGTAGCTGGCAAGAGCCTGATGTACTACGCTGAGCAGATCGGACAGCAGCTGCTTTTCGTCCACCTCAGCCCGCTCCACCTGGAACACCTCCGGCAGACGGGACAGCGTGGACACGCTGATGTCATC
>JAZONA010000080.1:0-32234 GCA_045654265.1 Faecousia sp. | reverse complement strand
GGTTGATCAAATTCAACTTAGAATTATAGAACATGATTCCTGCGGCCACAGCAATAATCGCAAAAACCACAACGGCGATCAATACAATCAGCAAAGTCTTTTTACCATTGCCGCCCTTCTTCTTGGGTGCTTTGGCATTGTTTGTGTTTAAGTAACGTCCACCTTTACTCATATGTAACCTCCTAAGGGACATAATATCGTATTATATAATCTGCATTATACCATTGATGTCCACAAAATACAAGTTAAATATTTGTTATCCCTGTTTTTTCCAAAAGAAAAGGCGGGAAGCCAAAGCTTCCCGCCAATGTATGTAATTTACTTTTCGACGATCTCCAGAATCTCCATGGGGCAAGCCTTGACGCAGATACCGCAGGCGATGCATTTGGAAACAGGATTGCCTTCCTTATGTACCATAACCTTCATGGGGCACACAGCCACACAAGCGCCGCAACCGACACACAGCTTCTTATTGATCATGTAAACGCCGGTCTTGGGGTTCTGGGTGATGGCGCCATGCTCACAAGCCTTCATGCACTTGCCGCACTGGATGCAGGTCATGGGCTTGGCATCGTTACCCTTGGCAACAATGCGGATGCTGGACAGATCCTCGTCAAACTCCTTATAGAATGCCTCGGAACAGGCCTGAACGCACTGCAGGCAAGCCATACAAACTTCGTTTTTCTTAACAGCGAGTCTTTTCATTTCAAAGAACGCTCCTTTTCTTTATTATCTCCATAGATTATACAACTGATTTTCAAAAAATGCAACGAAAAAAACGTAATTTTTCCAGATTCTTTCGGCAGGCGTAGGTGTAAAGCCCAGATTTTTGGGGATACTATCACTGTATCTCATTGAAATGGAGGATAGCGTATGAAAAAAGCAACTTTGATCGCACTGATGCTGGCGCTGACTGCCGCTTTGCTGACGGCTTGCCGCAGTCCTATGAGCGATGAAACTCCCAACGAGTCCACCCGTCCCAGCACGGCGCCTACTACCACCGCACCTAGTACCACGGCGCCTACTACCACCGCACCTAGCACCACGGCACCCACTACCACTGCGCCCAGCACCACTTCCCCCACCGAGGGAACGACTGACAATACCACCCAAAGCCGGGAGCCCAGAATGCCCGGTATGTAACGCCCAGATCTTCTGGGCTACATAATGGTTACGTAGCGACCGATATTTTTCTGGATGCGCTCAGCAGCAATGACTGCCTGCTGTGCATAGTCCAGTCCGTCAGTTTCCGCCATCAGCCATGCTGCAGTCACAGCAGGGCCAACGCACACCGCTGCGCCGTGACCGAGCCGGTCAAAGCCAAGGGATGCATTTTTTGCATTGGCGCTGGGATAATCATAGCCATCCACCAGCAAAAACAGCCGCTTGTATTTATTCCGAAGATTGCTCAAGGAAGAACCTGCGCAAGCCAAGGCGCCGATATGGGAATAACCGCATCTACCAAGAATACTTTCACCCTGACGCAGAAGCAAATCCACCGCCGCCGTATGCACCAGACGGGTGCCGGTAAGCAGATCCTGCAGCTCCGCCGCAGACTTATTGGGCGTGCGCACAGCCATAAACAGATCCTTGCGGCTGTCCTTGCAGTATGGTACGAAGGGCTTCATGGCATCGGTGCCGATATAGGGCGAAACGATCAGACCGTCGCAGAAAAACCGGGAATTTTCACCGAAAAAGGCCGTAGCTGCCCGGTCTGCCGCCCAAGGCGTCAGCACCTCGGTGGAATCCAGAAGCACATAAAAATCCAGACGGTGCGCAAGGGTCAACAATTCCGATAACGCGCGCAAACCGCCATCCCCCAACAGCGCAAACTGTCCGAAGGAAAACCGCACACCGCAAACCTTTCCCTCCAGGGCTGTCATCAGCTCTGTGCAAAACTGCGAAAAGGCCGCCACCGGCTCCATATCACGCAAATGAGGGGGCAACTGCTCCATAGGCAGAGAAAAATCTACCACCAGCGCATTCTTTCCCTTGCGGATCTTTTCCTGTAAAACATCAATCGCCATAACGCACCTCCGTTTTTCTTTCAGTATATCACAAAATCATAGGTCTGAAAAGCAAAACCTTACCTTTTGTAAAAAAATCCTCCTTGGGTATACTAAAGGCGAAGGGAGTGAGAAAAATGCACACAAAAGGACTTGCGCTAACTTTGGGACTCGGTTTTGCCTTGGGTGCAGTGACCATATTGATGATGCCTCAAAACAACACGACCCGCAAACTTGCACAGCAGGCTGCTGATAAAGCAGAATGTGTTGCCCGTAAAACTACCAACATGCTTCAGGAAAAATTGCCCCATTGATCGAAGCTCCGGGATCCTTCCCGGAGCTTCACTTTTCCATAGAATTTTGTCTTGCATAACAGCGCCTCTCCATAAATACACTCCCCCAAATATTTACGAATGATTGCCCGCCGGAAATGATATTGATTATCTTCGGTACCTATGCTATACTAACTACATTGTTGACCTTCTGAATAGCCCATCGTTAGATAAGTCTTCGAACAAAGCAAACCAATCCATCTTTTGTGTCAAACGGGAGGAATGAACAATGAAAAGATCCGTTTTTGCTATCCCCTTACTGGTGCTTGCTTTTCTCTTCTCGTCCTGCGGCCTAAACTTAAACAAGCCAGATAATGTAACGATTCAGGGTAATGCGTATAAACGAGCTTTTATCGGTGAATTATACCCTCTTGACGCTTCCTTTCCGAATGTCGAAAAAGTGCGGGTATCCGGAAATGCTTATTATCCATATTCTGAATCACCATTCGACTGTTATATTGCCTATGATCGAAATGCGGAACCAAATGTATATTTCAAGACCAGTCAATTTGATGACGCCGTTTCCCACTATAGCAATGGGGATTGTTTCAATTTCTATTGTCTGATCGGCAATATTCACGACGAAAGCGAGCAGCAGATCTTCGAGATTTCAGGCATTGACAGCTCAATGTTCGGGCAATTGCTGGAATTCGCCAAGGAGAACGATTATAACCCTTTTACGTCCTTTAACAATGAGGACGGGTTAATAGAAGTGCCGGTTGCGGATGCTGCCGACTGGATGGCAGATGAAATACACTTTTACAAAGAAAGTAAGGACGGTGCTTTTGCAACCTCACAAGCGTACACCTTCAAATTGCACAATGATAAACTGTATCTTGTGTATAGTTATGATTTCAGCAATGAGGAAGAGCCTGTCATGTCATTACGAGATATTCCGTCAGAAATCAGCGATTATTTTTGTTCTTTACTGGAACAAGAGCAAATCATCATGGATTAAAAAAGCTGGTGCGTATTGCAGTGTGATTGCAATGAATAGCTGCCTTCAAGCCAATCTCATTTGGTTAAGAGTGTCACCCTGAGCGTAGGGATGCGTATATTCTTCGACTCCCCTTCGCCTACGCTCAGAGTCGCTCAGAAGAACCAAATTATAATGCTTCAGATACCTTCCAAAGATTTGCGAATTTCCCCTTGACAAACCATGCCCTGTGTGCTAAAATGCCATGGTAACAACTACACATGACTTTTATTCGGAGTGATACCCAAGAGGCCGAAGGGGCTCCCCTGCTAAGGGAGTAGGCGTCTAAAAAGCGCGCGAGGGTTCAAATCCCTCTCACTCCGCCAAATAAAGCCGATCATTTATTAGAAATGATCGGCTTTATTTTAATCCCTAAGACCGCTGAATGTATAAACTGCAAAATAACCCCTGATCTTACTTCCGCAAGATCAGGGGGAACTTTTACGCAATTGCCTGACTATTGTGGGTCTTGCTGTAGCCTGCCACGAATATTTTGTGGATACCCATAGCAACCAGCAAAATGATATAGGAAGCCAGAGTGAAGCCCAAAATATAGATAACCAGATTCAGCGGGAACGGCACTGCATTATGCACTGCACCATAAACCGGCAGTGTGGACTCAAAATAGCGACTGACGAAGAACATGTTAAACGTCTCCTCCAAGCCGCTGAAATGTGCGATCTCATTCATCACCGCCGCCATCGTGACAGCCACAGAGAACACGCACATAGCCTTCAAAATCGTCTTATGCTCCAGCTTTACATAGCCGGTGACCAGCAGGTAGATGCCCAGTACCACCATAGAGCCGTGGCAAATCATGGTCTGGATGTTAATGCCGATGGTATCAATAAATACGTCACCGGGATAGATCATCACGCAGGTACCGGCAAAAATCGAGAATGTGGCCAGATATGCACAGAGTGCATCATGCACCTTGCCCTTACGGATGATGCCCACCAGCAGACCCACATACATGGGCGTGGAGCAGAACTGGAACGGGAACGCATACCAAGTGTAATCAAAATCGATGCCGCCGGTATAGGAGAAGCTGTAATTGATCTGCTTGTAAACCTCCAGCACAATCACAAACAGCGACACGAAAAAGACCACCTTAGGCACATGCTGCTGTGTTCCATACTTCTTGTGCCACAGACAAAGCCCGAAGGTTGCCAGGGCGGTCAACCCCAGCCACAGAACGTGAAACCAGCCAAAAATTTCAGGAGTTCGCATTTCAGAGTCAAGAATACGCAAAAGATCTTGCAAAAATTCCATTTCATTCGCCTTCCTTCGACTACGCATTATAGCACATTGTAACCATATTGTCACTTATCATTTTGCATGAATTTCAAATATGTTCCAGCCCGTGTACTGACTGAACCATCCAAATACACCGCATAATCCAATATTTTATGAAATCCACAGGCTTTGTGTACGGCAATAGAAGCCCGATTTTGGTTGTGGATGTGGGAGTATATTGGGGCATCCACGCTTCCAAGTACCCCCGCCATCAATTCCTTGGCAAATCCCCTGCCCCGTTGCTCCGGAGCCGTTTCCAATGCCGTCAACAAGAAGCCATCCCGATACGGCTCCAGCCGCAGAGCGCTGACATAAAAGCCATCCTTGCACAAGCAGTACAGCGCACCGCCTGCTGGGAAAAAGTCATTCCTAAGGTAATCAAACATTTCCCACTTTCCGGAGTGCCGACAGCTCTCCTGATACACCGCCGCCAACTGGGAAAGATTCAACTGATTCATACTTGTTGCAACTTCAATCATTTTTACTCCCAAAAAGTTCGACAAAATTTGCGTCGGTTAACAGAATTCGGTTTCCATAACTGTGGATTTACTGGGATATGCATACAGTTATTCACACTTTCCACAGACTTTTCCACAGGTTGTAAGAAGAAAAAAACCTTGTCGAAATTTGTCCGCTCCATAGGATTATAGTGTTTTCATAACTTTTTGTCAATATTTTTGACACATTTTCGGTTTTACATAAAATGTTTATTCATTTTTTCCATTCATCGAGCTTTTTCAGCAAAAAAGTTCCGTTGCCTGGTATGCAACGGAACTTCTGTTTATAAAGCCTCGCCCAAAATGGACTTGGTGGCATAAGCATTGAGGCTCATGTCCGCCACATTTCCGGCCTTGAATTCATAATATGCCTGGGCTCCGATCATGGCACCGTTGTCACCGCAGAGCTTCAGAGGCGGCAAATAAACCTCCACGCCCATGTCCTTTGCGGCGGCCATCAAATCACCACGGATTCGGGAATTGGCTGCCACACCGCCGGCAACCGCCAGCTTTTTGTGGCCGGTCTTTTCCAGCGCCATCACAACTCTGGGAACCAGCGTATCGGACACCGCCGCAGTAAAGGAAGCACACAGACTGTTAATATCCAGCTCCTCCCCTACCTGCTCAGCGTGATGAATCAGGTTCAAAGATGCTGTTTTTAAGCCGGAGAAGCTCATATCAAAGGGATTGGCACCAGGCTTGGAACGGGGCAGCGGATACTTGCTGTCATCTCCCTGCTGGGCAGCCTTGTCCAAGGCCGCACCACCGGGATAGGGCATCCCCAGGACACGTCCCACCTTGTCAAAGCATTCACCAGCCGCATCGTCCAGCGTAGTTCCCAGAATCTCCATTTTTGTGTAATCCTGCACATCGATGATCATGGTATGACCGCCGGACACAACCAAGCACAAAAACGGCGGCTCCAGCTCCGGATATGCCAAATAATTGGCAGCAATGTGACCACGAATATGATGCACGGGAATCAGGGGCTTGTCCAGTGCCATGGCAGCAGCCTTGGCAAAATTCACGCCCACCAGCACCGCACCGATCAGGCCCGGAGCATAGGTCACAGCCACCGCATCAATATCCTTGCGGGTCAGGTTTGCCTCCTTCAGAGCCTGCTCTGCAAGGCCGTAAATGGCCTCAATATGCATCCGGGAAGCAATCTCCGGCACCACGCCGCCATAGATGCGGTGCAGCTCCACCTGAGAAGCGATGCAGTCAGTCAAAACCTCCCGCCCATCCCGAACAATGGCAACGGCAGTTTCATCGCAGGAGGATTCCACAGCCAAAATGTTCATAAAAGCACATCCTTTTCAGGAAAAATCCGAATTTTCGTCATGGGTCAGCTCACCATTTCCCCAGATAGGAATCGGCTCACCCAAATAGGTAGGCTCAGGCTTAAAGACGCACGAACCCATATCCTTCACCCGGGCAAGCACCTCCCGGACATCTCTGGCAGTCTGTCCTGAGTATCCCCGGTAATCCGCATCTACGCCGTAGGCTTCCAAACCAAGCTGACGGGCTATGTATACCGACCGGTACAAATGGTACTCCTGCGTGACGATCAATACTTTTTGTGCGCCAAATATCGCCTTAGCACGATACATGCTCTCATAAGTAGAGAAGCCGGCGTGATCCATGAAAACGCACTCAGAAGGAACGCCTGCTTCCACCGCAAAGCCCTTCATGGTGTCCACCTCATCATAGCCCTCCCGGCCATGGTCACCGGTCATGAGCAGGCGGTCACTGACCCCGGCATCATACATCTCCACTGACCGCTTGAGCCGATCATGGAGCATAGCGCTGGGAGTGCCATCATCCCGGACACCACAGCCCAGAACCAGTATGCAGTCAACATCCCGAAGCTGCGCCGCTTCCTCAGCAGAAAGAATGTAATCCTTGGTAGAGGTGCAAACTGCGCTATTGATGATCAGCACCACAGATGTGCCCAATACAGTCAGGCACAGTAAGCCGCCGATCACTGCTAAAAGGAGCTTTTTCCAGTTGATCTCTTTCTTTTTCATAGGCCACCTACAGTGCTTTCTTCAAGATCAAGGCATCCTCTCTGGGGTTTCGATAATAATTGGGCCGTCTGCCGGCCAAGGTGAAGCCAAGCTTCTCGTACAGTGCCTTGGCAGGCTCGTTGGAAGCCCGAACCTCCAACGCAAGGGAAACATTCCCCCGCTCTTTCAGCCCATCGCACAGCGCCAGCACCAGCGCTTCTGCGTAGCCCTTACGGCGATAATCAGGGTGCACAGCCACGTTCATCATATCCGACTCTCCCATCACAGACTGGGAGCCAATATATCCGGCAACTGCCTCCCCTTCCACAGCAACCAACCAAAAGGACAGAGGGTTATGGAGCTCCGAAGCCACGCTGTTTTCGCTCCAAGGATCGGAAAAGCACAGCTTTTCCAGCGCCGCAACTTGGGCAACATGGGCTTCACCCATAGGAACAATGATCATTTTGCGTCAAACCAGCTCTTTCCCCACTTTGCCTCTGCCGTCAGCGGCACAGACAAGGTAGCCACCTGCTCCATTTCCCGACTCACCAGCGCCGCTACATCAGCGGCGATGCCCTCGGGGCACTCTACGATCAATTCATCGTGCACCTGCAAAATCAGCTTGGCATCGGGATATTCCCGGCGCAGAGCCTCATCCACACGGATCATAGCGAGCTTAATCAAGTCAGCGGCAGTACCCTGAATGGGAGTATTCAGCGCAATGCGCTCAGCGCCGCTGCGAATGTTGAAGTTACTGCTGGTCAGCTCCGGGATATACCGCTTGCGGCCGTACATGGTCTGGGTGTATCCCTTCTCCCGGGCATCGACCACCACGTTTTTCATATAATCCCGGACACCGGGGTAATTAGCCAGATAGCTATCAATATAGTCCTTGGCCTCCCAGCGGGATACACCGATATCCTCTGCCAAAGAGAACTCGGAAATGCCGTAAACGATACCGAAATTGACCGCTTTCGCATGGCGGCGCATCAGGCTCGTCACATCCTCCTGCTTCACCGCAAACACCTGCGCCGCGGTGACAGTGTGAATATCCATACCGGTACGGAACGCATTTCCCATGGTTTCATCCCCGGCAATGTGCGCCAGCACGCGCAGCTCGATCTGGCTGTAGTCCGCATCCACCAGAACATGACCTTCCTTGGGCACGAACATTTTGCGAATCTCCGCACCCAGATCGGTGCGCACGGGAATATTCTGCAGGTTCGGCTCCGTAGAGGACAGCCGGCCTGTGGCGGTGACAAGGTTTTGGAATGTGGTGCGGATGCGTCCATCCTCGCAGATGACCTTCATCAGGCCGTCGGCGTAGGTGGATTTCAGCTTGGTGAGCATCCGGTAATCCATAATGGCAGGAATGATCGGATGCTTGCCTTTCAGCTTTTCCAGCACCTCGGCATTGGTGGAATAGCCGGTCTTGGTCTTCTTCACTGGGGGCAACCCCAGCTTATCAAAGAGCAATTCTCCCAACTGTTTGGTGGAATTAATATTGAATACATCCTCAGAATAGGAGAAAATCAAACTTTCGCATTCGGCAATCCGCTGTGCCAGCATAGCGGAAAACTGCGTCAACTGCTCTGAATCGATAGCAACGCCCTGCTTTTCCATGGAGTACAGGACATTGCAAAGGGGCAGTTCGATCTTTTGGTACAGCTCGCTCATGCCGTTTTGGGACAACTCCTCCTCCAGCACCGGGCGAAGCTGCCAAACAGCTTCCGCGCAGGCGGCGGCATCCCCATCTTCCACGGCGGTGCCAAGGAAATTGGTTGCCAGCTTGGAAACGGGGTAATCCGACTGGGAAGGATTCAAATCGTATGCCGCAAGAGCGGTATCAAAGGCACAGCTACCAAAAGCGATGCCCATTTCATCCAGTCGGTGCATGGTGGTCTTGGCATCGTGATAGATGCAATCATTGCGATCTGCCAGAAAATCTGGGTCCATTTGGGCTTCCATGGGTGTCAGGGCGCAGACGCCCTTCTCCCATGCCACGCCCATGGAGCCATCGGGGGCCACATATACTGCACAAGAGGTATTTTTCTCAGGCAAGCAGTCGCACTTGGGCAGACTTTCGCATTTTTTCGCAGCCTTCGGCGCCTCCGTTGCCACGCCCCGGAGGCCATATTTATCGATCAGGCGCACAAACTCCAGCCGCTGGAACAGCTCATACAGCGCAACCTTATTATAGGGCTGGACGATGGCATCCTTGGGCTCGAAGTCAATGGGCGCTTCCGGACGAATGGTAGCCAAATCATAGGAAAGATAGGCATTTTCCTTGCCATTTTCCAACTTTTCACGAAGCTTCGGGCGGATAGAGGGATCCTCCAAATTCTCATAAACCCCATCCAGCGAGCCAAATTTCATCAGCAGCTCCGTGGCGGTCTTGGGGCCAACGCCGGCAACACCGGGGATATTATCGGAAGAATCACCCATCAGCGCCTTCAAATCCACCATCTTTTTCGGCTCGAAGCCGTACTCTTCCCGGAATTTTTCTTCCGTGTAGAGAGTTGCGGTGGTCTGACCGGGACGGGAAATCACCAGCTTCACGTGGACGTTTTCGTCAATTAGCTGCAGGCTGTCACGGTCACCGGTGACGATGACACATTCCCAGCCATTATTCGAGCAAATCCGACCCACGGTGCCGATCACATCGTCCGCTTCCCAGCCCTGACATTCGTAAATGGGAATGTTCATGGCTTTCAGCACATCCTTCATCACCGGCATCTGCTGTCTAAGCTCATCAGGCATACCGTGACGGGTGGCCTTGTAGCCGTCGTATTTCAGGTGACGAAAGGTCGGGCCGTGGAGGTCAAAGGATACGCAAACCGCATCGGGCTGTTCCTCTTTTTCCATCCGCTCCAAAATATTCAGGAAGCCGTAAATGGCGTGGGTATAAAGGCCGTCCCGTGTAGTTAGTGGTTTTACGCCAAAATAGGCACGATTTATGACAGAATTACCGTCTAAAATCAGTAATTTCATACTTTTCTCCACTTTGCGCCCTGAGGAGTATCGATAATTTCGATGCCACGGGCCTTCAGCTCGTCACGAATTCTGTCGGCTTCTGCCCAATTCTTGGCCTTCTTGGCCTCGGTACGGGCGGCAACCAGCGCATCGATCTCCGGATCGGCATTTTCCGCCTCTTTCCGAGCATTTTCTGCACGGAGTTTCTCTGCATTTTTAAGCAGATTCAGGCTCAAAACCGCGTCAAAATCGTCCAAAACGTGCAGTTTGGTTGCATCGTTGCACTTGGCCTTCAGCACATCATAAGCGGCGGTAACAGCCATGGAGGTGTTCAGGTCGCCGTTGAGGGCATTGTTGAAGCGCTCCTTCAAAGCGGCAGCGGCCTCAGCTTCCACCTCTCCCTCAGGATTCAGGGAAGCGATCTTGGCGATGAGCTTTTCATATGCCACGGCGGCATTGTCCAGGTTCTCCCAGCTGAACACCAGGTTCCGGCGGTAGTGGCTCTGGAGGCAGAACAGCCGGTAAGCCATGGGATCGTAGCCCTTGCTTTCCAGCAGGGACACAGTGAGGAACTCGCCCTTGGACTTGGACATCTTTCCGTCATTGGTATTCAAATGGTGGACGTGGAACCAGTAGTTGCACCACTTGTGACCCAGATAGCTTTCGGACTGGGCGATCTCATTGGTGTGGTGAGGGAAGGCATTGTCGATACCGCCGGCGTGGATATCCAGATCCTCACCCAGGTGCTTCATAGAAATGCAGGAGCACTCGATATGCCAGCCGGGATAGCCAACGCCCCAGGGAGAATCCCACTTCAGAGCCTGGTCCTCAAACTTGGACTTGGTAAACCACAGAACGAAGTCGTTCTTGTTCTTCTTGTTGGTATCCTCTTCCACGCCCTCACGGACGCCGATGGCCAGATCTTCCTCATCGTGGTCGTTGAACACATAATACTTCTCCAAAGAGGAGGTATCGAAATACACGTTGCCGCCAGCCAGGTATGCAGTACCCTTATCCAGCAGGGTCTGCACCATGTGGATATACTCGTCGATGCAGTTGGTGGCAGGCTCCACCACGTCAGGACGCTTGATATTCAGTTTATCGCAGTCGGCAAAGAACGCCTCGGTATAGTACCGGGCAATGTCCATGACGGTCTTGTTTTCCCGCTTGGCACCCTTGAGCATCTTATCCTCACCGGTGTCCGCATCGGAAGCCAGGTGACCCACGTCGGTAATGTTCATAACGCGCTTGACATTATAGCCCTGATACCGCAGAGCCTTCTCCAGCACGTCTTCCATGATGTAGGTACGCAGATTGCCAATATGGGCGTAATGGTACACGGTAGGGCCACAGGTATACATCTTCACCAGTTCCGGATTATTGGGGGTGAACAGTTCCTTTTTGTGGGATACAGAATTATACAGATACATAAAGATTCCTCCAAATGTTATTTTAAATAAAAAAACGCCTCTTATACCCATAGGTACAAGAGGCGGGTCAAAGACTCGCGGTTCCACTCTCATTTATCGCTTGAAAAATGCTTCGCTCCCGGACGCACGTTCACGAGCCGCCTCCACCGGGGCTCACAGCCAACGACCCCGACTCTCTGATGATTGAGCTTCGCTACTCTTTCCGTTCAACACGATATGAAGTTACGCCCATTTTACCATTTCCCCCGGCAGATGTCAAGTTTTCTATGGACAGATATGGGTTGAACTTTGCCGAAATGTGTGATATAATGTATAAAAGAATGATTATTTCCACACGGAGGTACCCATTATGAAGAAGTTGTTATTATTGTTGCTATGCATTGTTTTATTGCTTAGCATAGCCGCTTGTAAGAAAAATGATCAGCCTACGCCCCCCGCCGCCGTGACCCCCACGTCCCCCACAGAACCGCAGGATCCCACTGTAGAGCCCACTACCCAGCCCCTCACGCCTCCTGACATTCAGGATCCTGCGTTAGAATCGTTGACCCACGCAGTCGCTATGCCCAAGGTAAAGGATTCTATTTATGCTCAGGATGGTACTGAGCTGTTCACCCTCTCCTATCCGGAGATTCAGCTTTCTCTGAAGGATTCTGCGGTAGCAGGCATCATCACCAGCAATCTTCAGGATCGTATGAGCAGTGCATTATCCAGCGCCTCAGATATCAAAGCTATGGCGCAGAATGATTTTGCAAATTCCGCTTATTGGACCGCTTACTTTATTGACATCAACTATACCCCTACGCGGGTGGATCACTCTGTTTTGAGTCTGTTCGGCAATCGTTCCAGTTATTCCGGTGGTCCTCATCCCAACATGGCTACCGATTCCGTTACATATGATATGCAGACTGGCATTGTGCTGTCCATTGTAGACGTAATGGAAAGCACTTGTAAAGGTGAAACGCTGACTCCCCTGCTGCTGGAGGCTCTGGAGCCTATGAAATCAGAGCTGTTCTATGACTACGATCTTGTGATTCAAGAGCAATTTACTGATAGCTTCTCCGGAATTTCCCAGTGGTACTTCTCACGCACCGGTCTTTGCTTCCATTTCTCCCCTTATGAAATCGCCCCCTATTCCTCCGGCACCATCATTGCGGAGGTTCCCTACGAAAAATTGGAAGGCATCCTGCTGGCCAAGTATATGCCCCAGGAACAGAGCAATGCCAACGGAAGCATGTATGGCGAATTGTACGCTTCCAGCGATGATGAGCGCTTCGCATTTGTTTCTGACGTAAAAGTGAATCATTCCGGTATGCCTGTCGTGCTATACTCGGATGCCCCGGTAACAGATGTTCGCATCGAAGCCGGTGTCTGGTATGCAGATGGTTCTCAGTATGTACCCAACACCACTGTGTTCGCTGCAGATACCCTTTCCGTAGGACAAGCAGTCAAGCTCACTGCTGATTTTGAAAATTCCGACACCACCCTCAGACTGATCTACCGCTCCGGTGATCAGGAGATCTCTGCATTTATTATGCTGGATGAGATTGGAGAATCTGTGGTATTGGCACACGGCTAAACACATATACAAATGGCGCACCGCAATCGCGGTGCGCCATATTTTTAATTGTACACCGGATGGTGTGCGCCGGAACTATCCTCATCCAGCGCCAGGAACGTATAACCGTTCTCCAGACCCCATATCAGAATCTGCTCCACAGCTTCCACGCTTGCCCGATAAATATCGTGCTGCAGCACCACCAGTTGGGTGCTATTGGGACGATTCTGGATGCCAGTTATTACATTTTCGGCGATTTTTTCACTGGTCTTTGCTCCGCCGGCATCGTTGCTATCTACATGCCAATCGAAGTAATAGTAGCCCTCTTCAACCACGCGCTTAGTCAAAATGGTCATGATACCGGGGCAGATCTTCTTGCTGATACTATTGGAGCTGCCGCCCGGGAAGCGCATCAGGGTGGTGTCCACACCGCTGTACTGCTTAATAAGGTCACGCATACCGGTCAGATCTGCAAAATATGCAGCCTCGCTGGCGTAGATCTTATCGTATTTATGGCTCATGGTGTGGATAGCCAGAGCATGACCTTCTTTTGCAATATCGTCCAGCAAATCCAATCGACCGGTATTGCACACAAAGAACGTTGCCTTTGCGCCGTACTTTTTCAGAGTTTCCAACAGCTGAGGGGTATGGTTACTGGGGCCGTCATCGAAGGTCAGGTAAATGACCTTGCCGTTCGGCTCGCCATAGACCAAATCCCGCACCACAACCGTCCGCTTCAGCTCAGCGGTGTTGCCGCTTCCATCGCTGACCCGATAGGTCAGATAATAGGTTCCCACCTTGCCGGGATCCACCGTACCGCTGATTTTTACATTTCTGGAAATATCGCCTTCCACATTGTCCGTGGCGGAATAGCCGGGTTCCTTCCACCCCATGCCGGAGATCACAGTCATCACCTTACTGCCGTGCAGTTTCAGCACCGGAGCTTCCTCATCCCGGAATATGCTGCGGATCACAGTGGTTTCATTGCCGGAAGAGTCTTTTACGGTATAAATAATCCGGTTTTTCTCCTCCGTGCGCTGCACCTGATCGGTAATATCGCCGTCGTAATTATCATTAGCGGTGAACCCCTCTTCCTGGTAACTTTCCCCGGGCAAAGTCAGCCGGTTCGGGTCACCGAGGAGGGTAATTTCCGGTGCAACCGTATCCACGAGATGCACGGTTCTGGTTACGGTCTGGGTAATGTCTTCCCACTTTGCTGTGTAGGTAATCGTGTAATCACCCAGCTTTGTTGCATCCAAATTGGATTCTACAACCACCTCAACAGGCAGCTTCTCCTCCGGCGTATTCTCTTCCCAATAGAATCCTAAAGCACCGGCATCTTCAAAAGCAGTGCCGTATTCCAGCGTGATCTCGCTTTCTCCGTTCAGGGTGAGGCTGACCTCATATTTTGGAGGCGGAGCCGTAGTGGTGGGGATGGTAGTGGACACATTGGGCACTTCCCCATCATCTTTATTACGCACCAGGCCGACCACCGCACCGATTACGATGCCCAGCAGCACAATTGCCGCCAAAATCACCAGCCATGTGTAATTTTTCTTTGGTTTTCTTCTTTGTCTGGGTACATAGTTTTCGTCCATGTCTACCCCTCCTTTGGATATTCTCCTATTTTATCCCTAGGCTTTGGTCATGTCAACTACAATTTCGTTACATTTTTTCTTTTTTCGACATTACAAAAATTCTGTGTTGCATTCGGCAAAATATACATTATAATCAGTACAGATTCAAATAGGAGTTTTGTTATGATCCATCTTCTTTTGGCAGTGATCTATCTGTCATTTATCAGTTTAGGGCTTCCCGACGGGCTTTTGGGTGCAGCATGGCCCAGCATCTACCCGGAATTGGCCACGCCCATGTCTTACGCCGGTATCGTGTCCATGATCATCTGTGTGGGCACCATTCTCTCCAGTCTATTCAGTGACCGGCTCACTTACCGTTTTGGCCCCGGCAAGGTCACAGCTTTGAGTATTGCGCTGACCTGCCTTGCGCTGTTTGGATTTTCCTTCAGCAATCGCTTTTGGATGCTGTGCATTTGGGCGATTCCCTATGGTCTAGGTGCCGGATGCGTGGATGCGACGCTGAACAATTATGTGGCACTCCACTATTCCAGCCGGCACATGAGCTGGCTGCACTGTATGTGGGGCGTTGGCGCAACCATCGGGCCTTATATCGTCGGTCTGGTTCTGACTTTGGGACAGCATTGGGGCAATGCCTACCGATATGTGGGCATTTTGCAGATCGTGCTGACAGGCATCGTGCTAGCCAGCTTGCCTCTGTGGAAAGGCCGCACCGTTACAGAGCAGGCCAAGCCCATCCCCCTTCCCCAAGTCATTCGCATCCCCGGAGCTAAATCTGTGATCCTCAGCTTTTTCTGCTACTGCGCATTGGAGCAGACAGCGGCGCTTTGGTCAGCATCGTATTTACACCTGCATGCTGGTCTGTCCGCAGAAATGGCCGCATCCTTCGGGAGTCTGTTTTTCTTAGGCATCACCGCAGGACGTGCCATCTGTGGATTCATTGCAGTCAAACTCAACGATACGCAGATGATTCGTCTGGGCTTTGGAATCATCACCATGGGTGTGGTCATTTTACTGCTTCCGTTGGGAAAATATGTGGCGATGGCAGGTCTTGCGTTGATAGGTCTGGGCTGTGCGCCCATTTACCCTTGCATCATGCACGCAACGCCCACCCATTTCGGCGCAGAACGCTCCCAAGCCCTGATGGGTCTGCAAACAGCCAGCGCCTATGTGGGCACCGCACTGATGCCTCCGCTGTTTGGTCTGATCGCCAACCATATAAGTATTGCTTTTATGGGCATTTATCTGGCGATCTTGCTGATCCTGATGATCCTCAGCTACGAGCATTTACTCAGGAGAAAATAAAAATTGCCCGGTTCCCCACGGAACCGTGCAATTCATTTGAAATTACTCAGCCTTCTTGCCTTCCAGATAGCCATAGGCCAGAGCAGCCAGAACACCGCCAACCAGAGGTGCCAGGATGAAAACCCACACGCACTTGATGGCATCGCCGCCCATCAGCAGAGCAGGGCCAAAGCTCCGGGCAGGATTCACGGAAGTACCGGTGAAGTGAATGCCAAAGATATGTACCAGAGTCAGGGTCAGACCGATGACAATACCAGCCACACCGCTATTGCTTTCCTTGGAGGTGACGCCCAGGATTGCAAACACAAAGATAAAGGTCAGGATGACTTCCACCAGCATACTCAGCCAAATGCTGCCTTCATACAGAGAGTTGGTACCAAGACCGGCATCCTTGCCCACCAGCAGCATCAGCACGGCGGCACCGGCAGTAGCGCCCAAGAACTGAGCCGCAACATAACCGATAAAGTCCTTGCGGGACAGCTTGCCGCAGACCAGCATAGCGATGGAAACAGCAGGATTGATGTGGCAGCCGGAAATGTTACCCACGGAATATGCCATAGCAACAATAACCAGACCGAAAGCGGCGGCAGTCACTGCATAAGCAGCATTAAAATCCTTGGTGCAGCCGGAAATCACAGCGGTACCGCAGGCGAAAAGCACCAGCACGAAGGTGCCGATAAATTCCGCCAGATACTTTTTTACAGAACTCATAATTCTACCTCCTCAACAAATGTTATGCAAATTATCGCATAACTATGTAATTAGTGTAGCATAAACATTTTCAAAGCGCAAGTTTTTTATAATTTTTTCTTGCATAATGCGGCACTTTTCTGCCTATGGCGGATTTTGAAAGCATGAATATCTGTGAAACAACGGCTCTGTTGCGATGCAACAGATCCGTTTTCTTATACAATTTCCAGTTCAACCTTGCTATCTGCGATGCGAATATGCAACGTGCTGATGGGGGTTTCAAAACTGTCGATGATGGCCTCGGAAATGGGATCCTCCAGCTCCTGCTGGATGGTGCGCCGCAGGTTCCGGGCGCCATAGGTCATGGAGTAGGCCTTCTCCGCCAGGAATTCCCGCAGGTCATTGTCCCAAGTCAGGGTCAGACCACGGTTTGCAAGACTGTCCTTCAGCTCGGCGAGCATAATGTCAGCAATGCCCAGGAAGTTCTCTCTGGTCAGGTGATTAAAGGTGATGATCTCATCCACCCGGTTGATAAACTCCGGGCGCAGGAACTCACGCAGAGCACCCATGGTCTTCTCCTTCACCTGATCCTGCTGTGTGCGGCCAAAGCCAAGGCTTGCTACACGACCCTCGGAGCCGGCATTAGAGGTCATGACGATGATCGTATTCTCGAAGTTCACGGTACGGCCCTGAGCATCGGTGATGCGGCCATCGTCCAGCACCTGCAGAAGAATATTCAGCACATCCGGGTGCGCCTTCTCAATCTCGTCCAGAAGAATCACCGCATAGGGACGGCGGCGGATCTTCTCGGTGAGCTGACCAGCCTCGTCATAGCCCACATAGCCGGGAGGAGAACCAATCAGCTTGGAAACCGTGTGCTTTTCCATATATTCGGACATATCCAGACGGATGAGAGAATCCACGCTGTCAAAAAGATCGTCCGCAAGCTGCTTGACCAGTTCTGTCTTACCCACGCCGGTGGGGCCAACGAAAATGAAAGAAACGGGGCGCTTCTTGGGGCTGATGCCCACACGGCTCCGGCGAATGGCCTTTGCCACCGCATCCACTGCCTCATCCTGACCCACGATGTGGGTTTTCAGCCGGTCTGCCAGTCCCTTGATCTGCTCATATTCCTGAGCCTTGATCTTGGAGGCAGGAATTTTCGTCCACAGCTCGATAATGCGGGCTAGGTTTTCCATGGTTACCCGGGGCTTGGGCATGGCATCCAGCTTTTCGATCTCGGCAGCGATGCGCAGAAGCTTGCTGCGGATGGTTGCCAAGCGCTCATAATGCTCATTTTCCGTATCCTCGGTGAGCATACGCAGCTCCAGTTCGTAATCGTCCCGCTCCTTCTTCAGCTCAGCCAGCTGGGAGATCTCCTTGCATTGCAGGTTCACATCGGAGCAGGCTTCGTCCAGCAGGTCGATGGCCTTGTCAGGCAGGAACCGGTCGGTGATATACCGCTCGGACAGAACCACGCACTGACGGGCAATCTCCGAAGAGACCTCTACCCCGTGGAACTCGGAATAAGCCTTGGCGATACCCTGCATGATCTGCACCGCCTCCTCGATGGTAGGCTCAGCCACCATAACCGGCTGGAATCGACGCTCCAGCGCCGCATCCTTCTCGATGTGCTTGCGGTACTCATTGAAGGTAGTGGCGCCCACCACCTGAATCTCGCCACGGGACAGTGCAGGCTTCAGGATGTTGGCGGCGTTCATAGAACCCTCCGCATCACCGGCACCCACCAGATTATGCACCTCGTCGATGACCAGGATGATGTTGCCGTTTTCCTTGATCTCGGCAATCAGGCTCTTCATACGGCTTTCAAACTGGCCACGGAACTGGGTACCTGCCACCAGCGCCGTCAAATCCAGCAGGAAAACTTCCTTATCCCGGAGCTTATAGGGCACTTCTCCGGCCACGATCCGCTGGGCAAGACCCTCAGCAATGGCAGTCTTACCAACGCCCGGCTCACCGATCAGGCAGGGGTTGTTCTTCTGACGGCGGTTCAGGATCTGGATGACACGTTCAGTCTCCACATCTCTGCCGATAACCTTATCCAGCTTGCCCTCCCGGGCACGGCCGGTGAGGTGCATGCAGTAGCTATCCAGAAACTTATGCTTCTTGGACTTCTTTTTCTTGGGCTCCTCCCCTTCCGGCTCCTTCTTGGAGGGCTTTTCAGGCTCCTTAGCAGGCATATTGCTGCTGCCGAACAGCTGATTCAGCAAGGGGAAGGTTGCGGTCTGGCTTTCTGCCTCGTCGTCATCGTGCTCGTCATCGTCACGCTGGCCGAACATGCTGCTCATCTCATCAGTGAGCATATCCAGATCTTCCTCAGAAATGCCCATCTGCTGGACAGCCTGATCGATCTGAGGAATGCCCAGACTCCGGGCGCACTTCAGGCAGTAGCCTTCATTTAAGGTAACGCCGTTTTCGATCTTACTGATAAAGACCACGGCGACATTTTTCTTGCATTTTACGCACATTTTGGGTTGCAATGGTATCACTCCTTACAAAACAGGGGTACATTCAAAATTCTCCACGCCATCGTCATACCACAAATGGGTCATGTACAAACCGCCGGGAGGAACTGTAGGGCCTGCCGCAGTACGGTTGCCGGATTCCAGAATGGCACCGATCTCTTCAGGCTTGATTTTCCCCTCTGCAGCATAGACCACAGTGCCGGCCATGGCACGGGCCATATTGTACAAAAAGCCGTTGGCGCAGACACGCAGGTGGATCAAATTCCCCTGCCGCTCTACATTATAATAATATACTGTGCGGACGGTGGATTTGACATCTGTGCCCACACTCCGCACCGCCGCAAAATCGTGGGTGCCCACGAATTGCTCCGCCGCCGCCTGCATGATCTTCTCATCCAGGTGCTTGGGATAGAACCATGCGCGGTTTACATAAAACGGATCCCGAACACGGGAATTGTAAATGGTATAGGTATATTCCTTCCGGGCGCAGGAACCAATGGCATTGAAATCATCATGGACTTCAAAAGCCTTGGTCACAACGATATCCACCGGAAGGTGGGTATTCAGGGCGTAAGGCAACCGATCCACCGGAATGGTGGAGCTGGTGCGAAAATTCGCCACATAGCACTTAGCATGGACACCTGCATCGGTACGGCCACAACCGGTCATGTGAACCGGGTGACCAACCACCATTGCGGCGGCCTTTTCCATGGTTTCCTGGACGGTGGGCAGATTTTTTTGCATCTGCCAGCCGTGGTAATGGGTGCCAAGATAGGTCAAAAACAGAGCAATATTGCGCATAATTACCTCACAGACCGAACACGGCCAGCGTAATGATACCGCCCAACAGCACCGCACCGATGCCGTAGGTGACAAAATCCAGCAGGCTGTAGCGCAGGAGCTTCATTTTGGTACGGTTATCGCCGCCGTGGTAGCAGCGGCACTCCATAGCCGTAGCCAGCTCGTCGGCACGGCGGAAAGCGCTGATAAACAGCGGAATCAGAATGGGAACCAGCGCTTTCACCCGCTGGAACAGATTGCCGGACTCGAAGTCTGCACCTCTTGCCTTCTGCGCGGACATAATCTTATCCGTTTCCTCAATGAGGGTGGGGATAAAACGCAGGGCAATGCACATCATCATCGCCAGCTCATGCACCGGCAGGTGAATCTTTTTCAAGGGGGACAGCAGAGATTCCAGACCATCTGTCAAAGCGATGGGAGATGTGGTGTAGGTCAGCAGGAAGGTGCCGGTGACCAGCATCAGGATCCGAACCAGCATAAAAATTGCCCGGAATACGCCCTCTTGGGTAATTTTAATGAACTTCCATGCAAACCAAACGGTGTCGCCTTCCGTCAAAAACAGATTCAGCACCGCTGTAAACAGCAGAATGATCACCATGGGCTTCAGTCCACGGACAATATTCTTAAGGGGGATTCGGGACACCAGAATGCACATCAGCAAAAACGATGCCATCACAGCATAGCTGATCCAGCTTTTCGCCACGAACAGCGCAACGATGTACACCACCAGCATCACCAGCTTAGTACGGGGATCCAGTCGGTGGACGAAGGAATTTCCCGGGAAAAACTGACCGAGGGTAATGTCTTTAAGCATTTTGCTTTCCCTCCTTCAGTTTTTTCAGGGCCTCCGTCGCCTGAGCAACGGTGTACACCATGGGTACATCCAGACCCATCTGCCGCAGGCGCAGGAACACCTGGGTCACCTCCGGAATATCCAGACCCATGGCCACCAGCTCCTCAGCCCGGGCGAAAACCTCGCCGGGAGTGCCGTCCATGGCCAGCTTGGAGCCGTTCATCACCAGAAGCCGATCCGTCAGCCGTGCCACATCGTTCATGGAGTGGCTGACCATCATAATGGTAGCATTTTTAGCCTTCCGATATGCCTGAATGTTGCCCAGAATTTCTTCCCTACCCACCGGATCCAGTCCGGCGGTGGGTTCATCCAGAATCAGAACCTCCGGTTCCATAGCGATCACACCGGCGATGGCCACCCGGCGCTTTTGTCCGCCGGAAAGGTCAAAGGGTGATAACTGCAGCTGTTTTTCCGTCAGTCCCACGAAGCCTGCGGCTTCCCGGACACGGCGGTCCACTTCCTCCGCCTTCAGACCCATATTCTTCGGGCCAAAGGCAATATCTTTGTAAACCGTTTCCTCAAAAAGCTGATATTCCGGGTACTGGAATACCAAGCCCACCCGAAACCGGGTCTGCCGAACGGTCTTTTTGTTCTTCCAAATATCCTCGCCATCCATCATGACCGTGCCGGAGGTGGGCTTGAGCAGGCCGTTCATGTGCTGCATCAGGGTAGACTTACCGGAGCCGGTATGTCCGATGATGCCAATAAACTCGCCTTTTTCCACAGAAAAGGACACGTCGTCCAGCGCAGTATGCTCAAAGGGCGTACCGGCGCTGTAAATATGGGTAAGATTTTGGATCTGTAAAATAGGTGCCAATCCAGATTCCTCCTGGCGCGTCAAACCTTCACCGCATTATAAAGTGTCTGCGCGCATTCTTCGATTTCCAGCTTGTCCAAAGGCAGGTCAAATCCTGCCTGATTCAGCTCGTAACACAGCTCCGCCGTTTCCGGAGCCGCCAGACCGATTCTGTGAAGCAGCTCGATCTGGGAAAACACCTGACCCGGTGTACCATCCGCCACCACGTCGCCCTTGTGGAGAACCACCACACGCTGTGCCTTGGCAGCTTCATCCATATGGTGGGTGATCAGTACAACGGTGATCCCCTTCTCCCGGTTCAGCTTCAGGACGGTGTCCATGACCTCCTTGCGACCCTTGGGATCCAGCATGGCGGTAGGCTCATCCAGCACAATACACTTGGGCTCCATGGCGATGATGCCAGCGATGGCGATGCGCTGCTTCTGTCCGCCGGACAGAAGATGAGGGGCGTGCTCCCGATACTCGTACATGCCCACCTGCTTCAGTGCCTGATCGACCCTTCTGCGGATCTCAGGACTGGCAACGCCCAGATTTTCCGGGCCGAAAGCCACATCCTCCTCTACCACGTTGGCGACGATTTGGTTATCCGGGTTCTGGAAAACCATACCCACGCTACGGCGGATCTTGATAAGCAGATCCTCGTCGGATGTATCCATGCCGCAGACGTAAACCTTGCCGCCGGTGGGCAGCAGGATAGAATTGAAGTGCTTCGCCAGCGTGGATTTGCCGCAACCGTTGCCGCCCAAAACAGCCACAAAGCTGCCTGCCTCCACCGTCAGGTTCAAGCCCTCAAATACGGCGACGCCGGGCGTGTTGTCCACGCCCGGATATTGATAATTCAGTTTTTCTACACGAATGGCTTCGCTCAATGTAGATTCCTCCAATATTTAGGGGATTGCAATCTGTCAGGGCGTCCAGCGGCCGGTGGAGCCGCAGGGCAGCATGATACCGGTGGATTTCACCGGCAGACCCAGCTCACCCACAGCAGTCTTACCGCCGTGACCGGCGCCGAATACCACATCGGAGGCATAGCCCACCGCAGAGGGGGCAAGGCCGGTGGTATAGGAATTGATGATCACAAACAAGGGATTATCCGTCAGCAGCTTGGCGGTTTCCAGCAGGAAGGGATAGAAGCTGGTTTCCATCTTCCAAATTTCGCCGCTGGGGCCTCTGCCATAGCTGGGAGGATCCATAATGATGCCGTCATAACGGCGACCGCGGCGAATCTCCCGCTGGATGAACTTGCCACAATCGTCCACGATCCAATGGATGGGACGGTCAGCCAAACCGGAAGCAATGGCATTTTCCTTCGCCCATGCCACCATGCCCTTGGAGGCATCCACATGGTACACCTCCGCACCGCCTGCAGCGGCAGCCAAGGTAGCGCCGCCGGAATAGGCGAACAGATTCAGCACCCGGACGGGCCGCTTGGCAGCAGCCTGCGCCACCGTATCCCGGATAAAATCCCAGTTGGCAGCCTGCTCAGGGAACACGCCGGTGTGCTTAAAATTCATGGGTTTTACATTAAAAGTCAAGTAATCCTTATACTTAATCTGCCAGCGCTCAGGCAGATCGTGATCCGTCCAGCGGCCACCGCCGGTATTGGAACGGACGTACCGGGCATCGTAATGCTTCCAGCCGGTATCGATTCGGGGCGTATTCCAGATCACTTGAGGGTCAGGGCGTACCAAAAGGTACTTGCCCCAACGCTCCAGACGCTCACCGTCGGTGGCGTCCAGAACCTCATAATCTTTCCACGCATCGGACATCCAGATCATCAGTTTGCTCCTTGAAAAAAGTCTTTAATTTTATCCAACCAATTCTTATCCTCTTCCTCTGTGGATCCAGAGTCAGTCGGCTCCTCAATGGGATCATCAGGGGTATCCGGGTCAACCGGAGATTCCACATCGGGGGTATCCACCCAAGGATGATCCGAGCTGAACTGCTCCCAGGATTCCTTGGTATGCTCAGTACAGTAAATGCAGGGAGAGGAGCCATCCAGCTCACCATTGAAGCCTGCAAAGCCCGCAGGTTCCCCAGACTGATCCACCAAGTAGACATATTTACTGTTCAGGTATTCCTTCTTCAAACCGTGTTTACCGGCCATAATACGCTCATCCACTTCTTCCTGGGTCAGCTTCACCAGGCCGGTACCAGTGAGTTCCAGCTTACCAACCGCTGCAAACTTCTTGCAGTATTCGTTGGCAACCGCATTTCCTTCAGGGCAAAGCTCCAGGCTAATGTGCTTGTCGCAGTACTCTTCCGGAATATCCTCCGGATACACCAGAACCTCCTCCACACGATTCACGTCCCGAATGTCATTCACACAAGCATCGGTAACCAGCTTGCCGGAGTCCAGGCAAACGGTGATCTCCACCATATTGTCCTGATTATACAGCGGAATTCGATTTTTGCCTTTGTGGATAGGCTCCATGACCTTTTTCCACAAACGAATTGCCGGGTTCGTGCTATCGCCAACCAGCTGAATCTGGGCAGGGATCTCATAACCGCACCAAACAGCCGCAGTATAGTGACCCGTGTAGCCGCAGAAATAACGCACCTTGTTGCTGTTGGTGGTACCGGTCTTGCCACAGATGTCCATACCCTCGAAATCTGCCTTAGTACCCGTACCACGGCGTACCGCTTCATCCAGGCAATAGTTCATATAGTCTACGGACTTCTGGCTGAGGATCTTCTCCGAATCCTGGGTATTGTCCAAAATCAGATTACCCTGAGAATCATAAACCTTCGTATAGGTTCTACCCTCCCGGTACACGCCCTGATTGGCAAAAGAAGCATAAGCGCTGGCCATATCCCGAACGGACGCGCCGACGGACAAGCCGCCCAGACCCAGAGGGGAATAGTCCACGTCGGTGGTGCCATTGGGGCCGTTCTCCACCAGACCGGAAATGCGGAACTTTTCCTTAGCAAAATTATAGCTGTAGCGAGTGCCAATCATGTCCAGCGTATTCACAGCAACTGCGTTCACAGAGCTGATAACGCCGCCCAAAATTGTCTTTGTGCCCACATAGTAACGCTCTGCGTTGTTTGGGAATGCGCTGTTTTCGGTATATCTCAGAGGCATGTCCTTAATAACAGTCGCCGGAGAAATAACACCCAACTCAAACGCCGGTGCATAAACACCTACGGGTTTGAAAGAAGAACCCACCTGCTGACGGGCATCCACAGCCAGGTTATAGGCATCAAAGACCACCTTCTCGCCAACACCACCGGACATAGCAACAATATCGCCGGTGCGGTTATCAATGACCACAATACCGGACTGTAGCTGCTGGCCACCACGGGTTTCAGGAATCTCATCCAAATTGGTGTAGATCTTATCCACCTGATTTTGCACTTTCATATCCAAGGTTGTATAAATATGATAACCGGCCCGCTGGATCAATTGGGTATACACACTGCGCTGCTCCTTGGACATATTCTCCCACTTCATACCATCCCGCTCTGCCAGATCCGAGGCAACGTCCTCCAACGCTGTTTCCACAAACCAGGAATACATCTCCTGAGAGGCATTTTCGCTAACCAGGATCTCCTGCTCGCACAACGGGCAGACGTATTCATCTTCGGTATTGGTCAAAGTTTTGACAGTTCCCTCATAACCACAGTCTGGGTTCTCGCACACCACCCAAGAATCCTCAAAGGCGATACCGCTCTTGAACACCAGCTCCTGCGCCAATGCTGCTTGATATTCGTCCTCGGTCAGGAATCCCTCGTTGCGCATAGACCAGAGGGTATTCTCCTTACGGATGTGGTTGCGTTCCTTGCCGGACATCAATTCTCCCTTGTAAGCAAAGGTAGAAGAATAGGGAGAGAAAATGGACGGGTTATTGGTAATACTGATCAAGCTGGCACATTCAGCGGTAGTCAGATCCTGAAGTTCCTTACCAAAGTAGTGTGCCGCCGCACTCTTAACGCCGTTTTTCCGGTCACCGAAGTAGATCAGGTTCAGATACCACTCCATGATGACCTCTTTATCGTAGCGCCGCTCAAAATCCACTGCCTTGAAGATCTCCACCACCTTACGGCGGACGGTAACGCTGTTATCACCGGTCATGTTCTTTACCAGCTGCTGGGTAATGGTGGAACCACCGGCATCGCCGCTTCCCACAAACATCTTGGCGCAAGCCTTTACAGTGGTAATCCAGTCAACACCCTGATGTTCGTAAAAGCGCTTATCCTCAATAGCCACAGCCGCATGAATCAGATCCTCAGGGATCTCGTCATAATTGGCCCACTCACGGTCTGTGGTGGATGCATAGATCTTTTGCAGCTCCTGAATATTGCCGTCGGCGTCCACATAGTGCATATAGGAGGTTTCATCCAGATCGTAGTTTTCTTTTACGATCTCCGCATCAGCGCGGATATCCTCCTGCAGGTAGCTGCCCAGCAGACCCACCAGCACAAAACCGCAGATCACAACAATCAGCACAACGGTTACTGCTGCAGCCAAACCAACTTTCACCAGAGAAAAGGCTACCTGCCACAGCTTGCCCAAAAAGCCCAACAGCCAATGAGGCTTCCAGGATTGGCGCGGCTCCTTTTTATTCTTTTTATTATTTTGCTCGGACATATCGATACCTCCATAACAACGACCATGTGGCCGATACGGTGATAAATGCATAAACGTACAACACTAGTCGTACCATTATAGCATACCCAAAAGAAAAACGAAAGACCCAAAATGTTAATAAACGTTAAAATTCCACTGTTTTTACATATTATTATAGTGTATATCCCCCTTCCCTAAGGCAATACTATCGTTGAAAGGAGCGATGGCAATGAAATACAGAAAATTTTCAGGGATTTTATGTGGGGCATTGATGGCAGTTTACCTGTTGGGTGTACACGAAGGAAAAATCGCACTATGGAGCGGCGACGATCCGGAGCCCATTCAGATATTCCCCTACCGGGTATCCATGCTGCCTAAAAAGGAGCGGGAAATGCTCAAACAGGGCATTCAGGTCGAAACCCTGGACGAGCTATACCAGCTGGCAGAGGCTTATCTTTCCTGAGGTGCCATTTTCCTCTTGATTTTACGGAGAAAAAACAGTACAATATCCATACAACGATTTTCCGAAAGGAGTATGGATCATGGCTGATGAATTCGGTTCTGATTTTATGACCATCGTGGATGAGGACGGCACAGAATACGAGCTGGAAATTCTCTCCACATTGGAATACAACGGCAATACCTATCTTGCAGTGATTCCCGCCGGTAGCGAGGAGGAGCTGAAGATGGAGGTCAGCATCCTCAAATCCGTGGAAGAGGACGGTGAACCCATCCTCACCGCCATTGAGGACGAGGCAGAGCTGGAAGCCGTTTATGATTTGATCATGGATTCCCTCTACGAAGAGGAAGAGGAGTAAAAATATGTCATCCTGAGCGAGCGTAGCGAGTTGAATGATCCATCCCCTAATGAGATGCGTGGATTCTTTGACTCCGGGCTTCGCCCTCCGCTCAGAATGACACGGTTGCCTGCTTGGTGCGTGATGTGTCCTTTTGGACCCACATTTTATATTACGGGATGTTAGCTTCCCTACCTGTTTGCAGACCTCCCGCTTACGCTATGACGATAAGTGGACGTTGGGAGCAGTAATGGTTGGGAGCGGCGACCCACCTGCCTTTTCGTGCAGGTCATAACTGGATGCACACGGCCAAAGCGGGTCTTACGTGGGATGAACAGGCGTTCATTCCACGTTTTTTTATGGTCAAAATGTAAAATTTTTTATTTTCTGTGAATTTTGTAAAAAAGGCACTTGCAAGAGCGGAATAAATCGGTTATAATGCTTAGGTCTATGCGCCACCCTAGTTGGCCGGACTCTACCACTAGGACTATGAGAGGAAATGATTAACCATGAGTGCATCCAGCAAGAAGAAGCTCCGCAAGGAGCAAAAAGTTGCCGCTGCCACCGAAAAGCAGAAGGCCGCTAAGAAAGAAGCTACCAAGCTGAAGATTTATACTGCTACGTTTTGGATTGCCTTAGTGCTTGTCGTCTGCATCGTTGCAGGCTTCATCCTGAGAATCCCCATCAACACTTTGGCCAAGAAAGTCACCACCGCTGTCGTGGTTGGTGAACACAAGCTCAGCAATGTAGACCTGAGCTATTTCTACATCGACTCCATCAATGAGTACTGCAACCAGTACAGCCAGTATCTGAGTTATTTCTTGGATACCAGCAAGCCTCTGGATCAGCAGCAGTACGGCGATGGCAAGACTTGGGCTGACGCATTCCTGGATATGGCTGTGGACAGCGCCAAGAACACCTATGCTCTGTATGATGCCGCTGTTGCTGCCGGCCACAAGCTGTCCGAGGATGAGCAGAAATCCGTTGACGATATGTACGATCGGATGGAGCCCACCGCCAAGGAAGCCGGCTACAAAAATGTCAACGCCTATCTGAAGGCCTACTACGGTAGTGGCGCCAACGAGAAGTCCTACTGCGAGTACTACGAAGTCACTGTTATGGCCAGCTCCTACTACACCAAGTATGTAGCCGACCTGAAGGACAGCTACGACGAGCCTGCCCTGCGTGATTTTGAGAAGGACAAGGAGTACGAGTACAACTCCTACACCTACCTGAGCCACTATCTGACTGTCGACAGCTTCAAGCTGGGCGGCACCAAGGACGATAAGGGCAACACCACTTATTCCGACGAAGAAGTAAAGGCTGCCGAGAAGGCCGTCGAGGAAGCTGCCAAGGAGCTGGCCGTTGAGGGTAACAACTCCAAGGCTAAGCTGGATGCCGCTATCGAGGCTCTGGAAAAGAAGCTGAACGAGAAGAAGGCTGAGGCAAGCAAGACCGAGGATAAGAAGGAAGAGAACAAGACCGAGGATAAGAAGGAAGACGACAAGAAGGAAGACGACAAGAAGGAAGAGGATAAGAAGGAGGAGACTGTCAAGTACTCCACCGCAACCGAGAACAAGGATGTCCTCTACTCCAGCGTCAACTCTGCTATGCAGGAGTGGCTGCGCAGCAAGGACCGCAAGGCCGGCGACATCACCTTCCTGAAGAACACCACTAAGTCCACCGACAAGGATGGCAAGGAAGTGGAAACTCTGAAGGGCTACTACGTTGTGGTCTACCAGGGCGTCAACGACAACACCTACAAGCTGCCCAATGTCCGTCACATCCTGATCAGCTTCAAGGGCGGCACCACCGACAAGAATGGCAACACCACCTACTCCGCTACTGAAAAGGAAGCCGCTCGTAAGGAAGCTTACGCCATCCTGGACAAGTGGCATGCTGAGTACGGTGTGAACACCTCCGACCTCAAGAAGGGCGAGGAAGCCTTCGCAGCTCTGGCTGAGAAGCACTCCACCGATCCCGGCTCCAACACCAATGGCGGCCTCTATGAGGAGATCGTTCCCGGCCAGATGGTCACAACCTTCAACGACTGGTGCTTCGACAAGGATCGTAAGCCCGGCGACACCGGTGTTGTGGCTACTGAGTACGGCTACCACGTGATGTACTACTCCGGCGTTAGCGAGCTGAGCTACCGTGATTACCAGGTCACCTCTGCTAAGCTGCAGGACGACGTGACCAAGTGGCAGGAAAACCTGAACAACGCTATCAGCGTCACCCGCAAGAACACCAACTTCATCGAAGGTGGTCTGGTTCTGAACTCCGGCAATAAAAGCATCTAATGTATAAAATCGCCTCCTGGGGAGAAAATCTCCTCAGGAGGCGATTCTTTTTGAAATGGCGTTCTGCGTTGACCGGGATCGTTGCAGGGGCGGTAAACGGCTTGTTCGGTGCCGGCGGCGGCATGGTGCTGGTGCCACTTCTTCACACCGGCGAACTGACACAAGAAGAGATCTTCGCCAGTTCCATTGTGATCATATTTCCCATGTGCATCATTTCCTTAATTCCGAGAACACCACTGCCCTGGGTGCAGGCACTCCCCTTTCTCATCAGCGGTACTGCTGGTGGTATTCTTGCGGCAACTCTCGGAAAACGAATCCCGGTAACCTGGCTTCACCGGGTACTGGGAGTGCTGATTCTATACGGAGGTGTGCGGTATTTATGGTAGATTCCCTGCCGGTTTCTCTGATCGTAGGTACCGTTTTGGGCTTTCTCACCGGGCTGGGCACCGGTGGTGGAAGTCTTCTGATGCTGTGGCTGACTTTGGTCGTGGGCATGGACAGCGGCATCGCCCGCACCGTCAACCTGATGTTCTTTCTGCCTACGGCATTGATAACCACCCTTCTGCGACTGAGAAGAAGATGTATCCCCTGGCGCAAAATAATACTGCCGATCATAGCAGGCAGCGCAAGCGCAGGCCTTTTCGCCATGATCAGCAGGCATTTAGATACGTCAATATTGGCGAAGCCCTTCGGGCTTCTGCTGATTTTTATGGGCTTGCGGGAACTGTTTTACCGCCCACGGAATCCCAAATAACCCTCCAGAATCAGAGAAGCAGCAACCGCATCCACGGTGTTTTTCCGCTTTTTGCCGTGGTAGTTGTGATCATTGAGGATCTGATGTGCTTCCACGGTGGTGCGCCGCTCGTCCCACAGCGCCACCTTCAGACCAGTCTTTTCCTCCAACCTCTGGGCAAATTCCCGGCACAGCTCCGCCCGGGGACCTTCGGTGCCATTCATATTCCGGGGCAAACCCATGACAATTTCTCCAACGCCGTTTTCCTGCACCAGCTTACAAATGGCATCCAGGGTTTTTTCAGGGTTACGGCTGTGAATCACCGTCGTGGAGCCCACGATGCTGCACAGCAGATCCGACATAGCGATTCCGGTACGTGCATCGCCATAATCAACTGCCAACACTCTCATAATGAATCTCCTTTGCACCGCAGTCCATTCGACTGCGTTTTTTTCTTTATTATACCGAAGTGCCCGGAAAAAGCAACTGTTTTTTCCGGGCAAAAAACGGAAAAACCTGCAAAAAAGTTGTTGACTAGTGGATTATTCTGTGATAGAATAGCTCTACCTGTGAAAAAAGGGCTTCACTTGTTGCGCCCATTTTTCAGCCCCGGAGCGGTGATTGTAGTGAGCCGCTTCCTAAATTCTTTCCTAGCCGGGGTGATACAGGGAGGCAATTTTTAAGGAGGTGCCGTTATGCGCGTTAAAGTCACTTTGAGATGCTCTGAGTGCAAGCAGAGAAACTACAACTCCATGAAGAACAAGAAGAATGATCCCGACCGTCTCGAAATGAAGAAGTATTGCAGATTCTGCAAGAAGCACACCACCCACAACGAGACCAAGTAAGGAGGCCCAACAATGGCTGAGAACAAGAAGGAAAATTGGTTCAAGAAAACCTGGGGTGCCATCTGCAGATACTTCCGTGAGCTCAAGAGCGAGCTGAAGAAGGTCGTTTGGCCTACCCCCAAGCAGGTCCTGAAGAACACCCTGATCGTTGTTGCCTGTGTCCTTATCGTTGGCATCTTCGTATGGCTGTTCGACTTCGTTGCCGGCAAGGGCATCGAGGGTCTGTTCAACATTCTCCCCCACAACCACGCTTAATTGGGTAACTGGTCATGGCTGAGAATGCAAAGTGGTATGTCGTCCATACCTACTCCGGTTATGAAAACACTGTAAAGGCCACCATCGAAAAGACCGTGGAAAGCCGTCAGCTGCAGGATGTGATCCTGGCCATCTCCATCCCCATGGAGACTGTCACCGAGATCACCGAATCCGGTGCCAGCAAGACCTACGATCGTAAGGTCTACCCCGGCTATGTTCTGGTCAAGATGGTTTACAGTGACGATACTTGGCACGTCATTCGGAATATCCGCGGTGTGACCGGCTTCGTGGGTACCTCCAGCAACGATCCTACTCCCCTGACCGAAGAAGAGGTCTACGCCATGGGCGTAGAAAAGAAGGAGATCATCGTCAACTACGAGGTGGGCGACACCGTCCGCATCCTCGACGGTCCTCTTACTTCCTTCACCGGCACCGTGGACAGCATCGATGTGGACAAGAACTGCGTCAACGTTATCGTTTCCATGTTTGGCCGCGAGACCTCCGTCGAGTTTGAGCTCGACATGATCGAGGTCGTATCCCAGTAAACGCATCGGATCGGTTCTTCCGATCGGAACGTGGGAGGGGTAAAACACCCCGAAAATATGCGCTAAAGCGCATCAACACCACATTTTATTCAGGAGGTGCTTATCATGGCACAGAAAGTCACTGGTATTATCAAACTTCAGATCAACGCCGCTAAGGCTACCGCTTCTCCCCCTGTAGGCCCCGCTCTGGGCCAGCACGGTGTTAACATCGCTGCTTTTATCAAGGAATTCAACGCCCGCACCAAGGATATGGAGGGCTACAAGATTCCCGTCGTCATCACCGTTTACGCTGACCGCAGCTTCACCTTCATCACCAAGACTCCCCCCACCCCCCTGCTGGTTATGAAGGCCATCGGTCTGAACGGCGGTTCCGGCGTTCCCAACAAGACCAAGGTTGGTACCATCACCAAGGCTCAGATCACCGAGATCGCCAAGACCAAGATGCCCGATCTGAACTGCCACACCCTGGAGGCTGCCGAGACTCAGGTCGCCGGTACCTGCCGCTCCATGGGCGTCACCGTTGTCGACTAATTGATATTTGCTATCCGGGCATATCCCGGAAATGTGGGAG
>JAZONA010000079.1:0-22012 GCA_045654265.1 Faecousia sp. | reverse complement strand
TCCACGTAGCTGATGGCACCACCGGGAGACAGCGCCTGGAACTTGGACTCAATGCTCAGTTTATCAAAGGCATTGATCTCCTCGCTGACATGAACGTGATAGCTGTTAGTAATATAGTTCTTGTCGGATACACCGGGAACGATGCCAAAACGCTTCTGCAGGCACTTGGCAAACTTGTAGGTAGTGGATTCCAGAGGCGTACCGTACAGAGAGAAGTCGATGTTGTGCATGGCCTTCCAGCCCTTGCAGGCATCGTTCATGTGCTGCATGACCTGGAGCGCAAAGGGCTTGGCACCCTCATCGGTGTGGGACAGGCCGGGCATGTACTTGACGCACTCATAAAGGCCGGCGTAGCCCAGAGAAATGGTGGAATAACCGCCGTAAAGCAGCTTATCGATGGGTTCGCCCTTCTCCAGCCGAGCCAAAGCGCCGTACTGCCACAGAATCGGGGCCGCATCGGAAAGAGTACCCTTCAGCCGCTCATGGCGGCACAGCAGCGCCCGGTGGCACAGCTCCAGCCGCTCATTGAAAATCTCCCAGAACTTGGTCATATCCCGACCGGAGGACAGGGCCACATCCACCAGATTGATGGTGACCACGCCCTGATTGAACCGGCCGTAATACTTGGGCTTGCCGTTTTCGTCCACATAAGGAGTCAGGAAAGAGCGGCAACCCATGCAGGTATAGCAATGGCCTTCGCCGTTGGCATCCACCTTCAGCTCCAGCATTTTCTTTTCGGAAATGTAGTCCGGTACCATCCGCTTAGCGGTGCAACGGGCAGCCAGCTTGGTCAGCTCCCAGTAAGGAGTTCCCTCCCGGATGTTGTCCTCTTCCAGCACATAGATCAGCTTGGGGAATGCGGGGGTGATCCACACGCCCTTCTCGTTCTTCACGCCTTCGATCCGCTGCAGGAGCATCTCCTCGATGATCATGGCCAGATCCTTCTTCTCCTCGGGAGAACGGGCCTCGTTCAGGTACATGAACACGGTGATGAAGGGTGCCTGACCGTTGGTGGTCATCAATGTGACCACCTGATACTGGATGGTCTGCACGCCGCGGCGAACTTCATCTCTCAGTCGGTTCTCCACCACAGAGGCAATCTTGTCCTCGGAAACCTCCACGCCGTAGGTGACCAGCTCCTGCTCCACAGTCTTGCGGATTTTCTCCCGGCTCACCTGCACGAAGGGTGCCAGGTGGGTCAGGGAAATGGACTGTCCGCCGTACTGGTTGGATGCTACCTGGGCAATGATCTGGGTAGCAATGTTGCAGGCGGTGGAGAAAGAATGGGGCTTTTCGATACGGGTGCCGGAGATGACCGTGCCGTTTTGGAGCATGTCCTCCAGATTCACCAGATCGCAGTTGTGCATATGCTGAGCATAGTAGTCGGAGTCATGGAAATGAATGATACCTGCCTCGTGAGCCTGAACGATGTCCTGAGGGAGCAGAATACGCCGGGTGATGTCCTTGGAAACCTCACCGGCCATGTAGTCACGCTGAACGGCATTGATGGTGGGATTCTTGTTGGCATTTTCCTGCTTGACCTCTTCGTTGTTGCACTCGATGAGGGACAGAATCCGGTCATCGGTGGTGTTGGCCTGACGGAGCAGACTCCGGGTATAACGATAAGTAATATAGACCTTGGCGACTTCAAATGCGCCGTGGGCCATGATGGACTTTTCCACCATGTCCTGAATCTCTTCCACAGAGGGACTGCGACCCAATTCCTCGCAGGCGATCTGCACGCTTTCGGAAATGCGGCGGATCTGCAGAGGGGTCATGCGAACATTCTCCTCCACCGCTTCATTGGCCTTGGTCACGGCCATGGTGATCTTGTTAATATCAAAAACGACTTCTGCGCCGTTTCTCTTAATAATCTTCATAATGCGACCTCCTTTGTAAACGTAGGACTCATTATACTACATATTGTGTTATTTGCAAGAACCAATCACAAAATAAGGTGTCAAATTTTCACCGCTGAATTTGTGCAACATTTCCCGTTCCCAATGTCCGCAGAATGTGGTATGATGCAGACAAAATATAGAGGAGGCGACCCTATGCCACAGAATTTCGGAACTCTGCCCGATGGGCGGCAGGCAACCTTATATACCATTTCCCACGGCGGCATCACCGCCAAGGTCTGCGACTTCGGCGCATCCCTGATCCAACTGTGGGTGCCTGACCGGAACGGCACACCCGAGGACGTTGTACTTGGTTTTGACGATGTCAGCGGCTATACCAACGGCTTCACCTGCATGGGTGCCACCATTGGCCGAAACGCCAACCGGATCAAAAACGCCCGGTTCACCATCGACGGCCAGACTCACAAAGTTACCAGCTTTTTTGGCCCCCATTCCCTCCACAGCGGCCCGGATTTCTTCCACACCCGACTGTGGCAGGCAGAGCAGGTCACAGAAAATTCCGTAACCTTTTTCCTCCACAGCCCCCACGGGGATCAGGGCTTCCCGGGGAATGCCGACATTCGTGTGCGATACTGTCTGGAAAATTCCGCCCTGACCATTTCCTATGAGGCTGTCAGCGATGCCAAAACCGTATTTAACATGACCAACCACAGCTACTTCAACTTAGCCGGTCACAACCGTCCGGAATTGGCTATGGAGCAGGTTCTCACCATACCGGCAGAATCCTACACCGCCACCGACTGGATGGGTTTCCCCACCGGGGAGCTGAAGAGTGTGGAGGGTACGCCCATGGATTTCCGAACTTCCAAAGCACTCAAGCAGGATATTCGGGGATTTTTCAAGGGATATGACCACAATTTTGTGGTAAATGCGGATCCCTGCGCCGTGCTTCATGATCCCCACTCCGGTCGCACCATGTCGGTCAGCACCGACTGCCCCGGCCTGCAGCTTTACACCGGCGGTGTCCGTGGCCCCGGCAAGGGCGGCGCTTCCTATGGCAAAGCCTGCGCAGTGTGTTTGGAATGCCAGTTTTTCCCCGATGCGGTGAATCACCCCCAGTGGGCGCAACCCTTTTTCACCCACTACAAAAGTCAAACAACCTACCGATTCACATGGTAGCCGAATGTGCATAAACTGTCCTATAAGCGCTAGTGCTTATAAGACCACATTCGGGAGGTATTATCATGTCAGAACGCTGTCAGGAAGCGCTGTCCATCCACACCCGAAAAATCACCGATAGCTGTCGGGATAAGGACTGCATCGAAGACCTGCGGGTCTACCTGACCAAAGGATCCCAATGCACGTTGGATTCCGCCACCAGCGCCCGGGTTCGGTGCGCAGAACTGCTGTACGCCTACATTGACGTGGAGCCGGTAGCCTTCGACCGGAATCACTACTGCATCGACGTGACCTTCTACTATCGGATTTTGGCCGATGCCATCATCGGCAACTGCAAACCGGCGGTGCTCAGCGGTCTTGCGGTGTTCTCCAAGCGAGCGGTGCTCTGCGGCGAGGACAGCCACGCCCACATTTTCACCTCCGACACCCGTCTGCCCGGCCCGGACGGCATCAGCCGCTACACCGCCAACCGTCCCACTGCCGTGGTGGAGGTGCTGGATCCCATGGTACTCAGCTCCAAGGTTCGGGAGGTCTGCGACTGCGGTCAGGAGCTGGCTTGCCAGATCCCCGGCTGTGTCCGGGAGCTGTTTGACGAGGAGCTGGTACTGGGTAATTCCCAGCGGCGGCTGTTTGTCACCTTGGGGCAGTTCTCCATCATTCGGCTGGAGCGAGATGCCCAGATCGTGATCCCCGTGCTGGATAACGCCATCCCCACCAAGGAATGCTGCGATACCCCCGGCTGCGCCGAGGATCCCTGCGAGATGTTCAGCCGCATCCCCTTCCCGGAAAAACAGTTTTCTCCCACCGATTGCGACCGCTGCGACTGCGATTGCCAGTGCTAAGTAAGCAAGATATGTCATCCTGAGCGAAGTGAAACGAAGTCGAAGGATCTTCGCACCGTATACACCTGAATGGTAGAAAAAATGCGTAGATTCTTCGACTCGCTGACGCTCGCTCAGAATGACATGATTTTCCTATACTGCCCCACCTGCAAAAAACACCGCCGGTTTTCCGGCGGTGTTCTTTACTTTTTGGGGAATGTGTGGTATGTTATAAGGTAAGAAACTATTGGAGTTGATTTTAGTTTGAATTTCGACAGCAATTATGTCAAAATCGACCTGGATGCCATCGCTGCCAATTTTGATGCAGTGCGTGCCAAAGCCGGTGTGCCGGTAATGGCAGTGGTCAAGGCCGATGCCTATGGCCATGGTGCTGTGCAGATCGCACGGCTGTTGCAGGATCGGTGCGCCTTTTTCGGGGTATCCTCCATGCTGGAGGCTTTGGAGCTGCGTCAGGCAGGACTTACCGCACCGATTTTGATTCTGGGCCGCATGCCGGTTTCTGCCATTCCCCACGCAGTCCGGGAAAACGTCCGCCCCACCATCTGTCATTACCAGGATGCGGTGGCGCTGTCCGAAGAAGCCAAGCGCCAGGGCAAGGTTGCGCCCCTGCATCTGGCAGTGGACACCGGCATGGGACGTATCGGATTCCAGCCTACGGAAGAAGCGGCTGACATCTGCGCCGCCATTGCTAAGCTCCCGAACATCGCCGTGGAAGGTCTTTTCAGCCATTTTGCTACCGCCGACTGCGCTGACCTGACCCGTGCCAGGGAACAGGCCGCAAAATTCGACGCCTTCGATGCCATGCTGAAAGACCGTGGCGTGGAGGTTCCCATCCGCCATCTGGACAATTCCGCCGGTCTGATGAATTTCCCCAACCACTACGAAATGGTTCGCTCCGGCATCGTTACTTACGGCATGTACCCCAGTGCTGAGGTATCCCCTGCCCTGCTACCCCTGAAGCCAGCGCTGCAATGGCTCAGCCGTGTAACCCATGTAAAGACCCTGCCGGCAGGCAGTCCGATCAGCTATGGTGGCATCTTCGTCACCAGCCGTCCTACGGTGGTGGCAACTGTGCCCGTTGGCTATGCCGATGGCTACCGCAGAAGTTTGACCGGCAAATTCTATGTACTGATCCACGGCAAAAAAGCCCCGATTCTGGGCAGAATCTGCATGGATCAAATGATGGTTGACGTGACGGACATTCCCGATGTGAAACTGGACGACCGGGTGACTCTGGTTGGAACCGATGGGAACGAAACCATCACTATGGAAGCCATCGCCAATACGGCGGACAGCTTCAACTACGAATTTGTCTGCGGCATCAGCCGCCGTGTTCCCCGAATCTACTGCCGTGACGGCAAAGAAGTACGTTCTGTCCACTATTTGCTGGACACCTGATAGAAAGGAAGAATCCCTATGGATGATATCGAATTCACTCCCCCTCGCCGCAGAAGAAGAAAAAAGCGCCGCAGTGGTTTGCCCATTGTGGTATTCCTGCTGAGTTTGGTTTTGGTTGCGTTGATTGTTGTCGCTACCATTGGCATTGCCGGTCGGAACAAGCCGAACGACAGTTCTTTGCATAATTCCACCACCGGCAATTCCCAAAACACTACCCACTCCCAAAACACGACGGATCCCACCCAGCCCTCTACCGACCCCACGGTGCCCACAGTTCCCCCTGTAGAGCTGGAGTCCACCGCATCTTTCACCGCCGTGGGCGATATGCTGATGCACCTACCCTGCATCACCCCCTGCAAAACCTCCGGTGACAACTACGATTTTACCCCCTATTTTACCCATCTGGCTGACTATATCAAGTCCGCAGACTACGCCGTTGCCAATCTGGAAACCACGCTGGCTGGTCTGAATAACGGCTACGACTATCACGGCTACCCCAATTTCAACTGCCCCGACGGCATTGTTTACAGCCTGCAGGATCTGGGCTTCGACATGATGCTCACGGCCAACAATCACTGCTATGACACCGGCTCCAAAGGCTACCACCGTACCCAGCAGGTGTTGAAGGATGCGGGCATGGACTACACCGGCACCTTCGCCTCCACTGAGGACGTGCGGTATCTGGTCAAGGATGTCAACGGTATCAAGGTGGGTATGGTGTGCTACACCTACGAAGATGCCGCTGACCCCAATACCGTCGCTCCCAACGGCATCACCATGTCCAATGCGGACAAGGGTCTGATCAATGCTTTCAACATCAAGCATCTGGATACCTTCTACTCCGAAATGGAGCAGCATATTGCAGATATGGAATCCGATGGAGCGGAAGCCGTGGTGCTGTATATCCACTGGGGCGCAGAGTACCAGCTGAAGCAAAACGGCACCCAGGAAGCCATCGCCCAGAAGATGTGCGATCTGGGCGTGGACGTAATCGTGGGCGGCCATCCCCATGTGATTCAGCCCATGGATCTGCTCACCAGCTCCACCGATCCGGAGCATAAAACTGTGTGTCTGTACTCCACCGGCAATATTCTTTCCAACCAGCGCCGGCATCTCATGAACCTGAATACCGGCCACACCGAAGATGGTATTCTGTTCAACTTCTCCTTCGCCCGGTACACCGACGGAACCGTTCGTCTGGAAGAGGTGGAGCTGATCCCTACTTGGATCAATCTGTATTATAGCAACTCAACTGGTCGGAATGTGTACGATATTCTGCCTCTGGATGACCAAATTGAGGACTGGAAAACTCAGCTGGATCTGACTGACACCAGCCTCGCCAATGCCGAGGCATCTTACGACCGCACCATGGCCATCGTGGGCGAGGGTCTGAAAGAGGTTCAGGAGTACCTAAACTCCCTGCCTCCCGTAGAATAACCACCAAAGGGTGTGCTCCGGCACACCCTTTATCCTTTTTCCAAATCAATTATCACGAAAACATAACTCACTGTTTACAGAACGGCGTATAATGTGCTATAATATCAGATAAGAAACATTTGTGAGGTTACACACATGGATTACATTGTAATGGACATGGAATGGAATCAGCCTTGGCCCGGTTCCCCTTCCTCCAAGAAGGTTCTGCCGGTAACGATCCGTGGCGAGATCATCCAGATCGGCGCCGTCCGTCTGCATGACGGTCAGGTGGCCGATGAGTTTCAAGTCCTGATCCGTCCCAAATATTACCGCCGCCTGAACCGCCGGGTCAGCAAGCTCACCGGCATCAAGGAATCCCAGCTGAACGCCGAGGGAATTCCCTTCCCGGAGGCTATGGAGCAGTTCCGCAGCTGGTGCGGCGATCCCATTGTATTTTTGACCTGGGGCTTTGACGATATTGGCATCCTGCGTGAGAATCTGAAGCTGTTCGACTTGGATGATAGCTGGACGGAAACTTGGTACAACGCCCAGATGATCTTCAATGCCCAGACCGACGGCTCCAATTCCCAGAAGGCTCTGAAAACCGCCATGGAGATTTTCGGCATTGAGGCTACCCGCCCTGCCCATGACGCTCTGGGTGATGCCTTCCATACTGCGCAGATCTGCGCCCGTCTGGATCTGGAACGGGGTGCGACGGAATACAAGCAGGCACTGAAGAGCCACGAAAATGGCTTCCACGGTGCGGAGCTTCCCGGCTGTATCTGCCGGAAGGTGTTCCACGATTACCCGGACAAGCATGCCGCCATGACCGCCATGTCCGGCCCTGAGAATCAGTGCCCCACCTGCGGTGCCCAGATGGAAGGCACCCGCTGGTTTGCCCAGCCGGGTCATCGGTATATGGATCTGGCCACCTGCCCTGAGCATGGCAAATTCCTGATCCGGGTGCGGCTGTCTGACCAGCCCGATGGCACTGTCCGGGTCAGCCGTCTGACTTATGAGGCCACCTCCGAGGCCGCCGAAGCTTACGCCCGCCGTGCGGAAAAGGCCGACCCCGAGGAACGCCCCACCTCCAACCGTCGCCGTCGCCGCAGGCGTCCTAATTTAGAAACCAAGCTCACCAAGGAATAATTTTTACCGGACGGCCTCGCCGTCCGGTTTTTCTTAAAATAACTTCTTGACATACGGGAGAAAAGGTGATAGAATACGCCTTGTGATGAGCCCTAGCGGTGAAAATTATGGGCCTTTAGCTCAGTTGGTTAGAGCCTCCGGCTCATAACCGGATAGTCCCGGGTTCGAATCCCTGAAGGCCCACCAACAAATAAAGGTCTTCGCCTTTTACATATAGGGGTATAGCTCAATTGGTAGAGCGGCGGTCTCCAAAACCGTAGGCTCTGGGTTCAAGTCCTAGTGCCCCTGCCAGTAAAACACCGGATTTCAAGACGAAATCCGGTGTTTTACTAACTTTTTGGGACTTTTCCAAAATCGCAGGAATTGAATTGTCCGTTATTTGTCCGTTAAGCCTGTTTTTTGATGGGGTTCAAGAGGTTGTCCATCATTTCAGCGGATGCGGCGGCAGCACTCTGGATTGCGTGGGCGTAGACCTTTGTTGTGGTGTTGGCGTTGCTGTGTCCAAGGTTGCCCGCCACGGTGGTGACGGAAACACCATTTGCGATCTGAAGGGTGGCGTTTGTGTGCCGTAGGCTGTGAATGTGAATCTGCGGAAGATCGGTTGTTTTGATGAAGCTGCCGAACCAACTTGTTAGCGTGTCTGGGTGCATGGGCGTTCCGTTCTGGGTGACAAACACCTGCCCGGATTCCTCCCAGGGCTGACCGATGCTCAGGAAGGTTTTTCGTTGCCAGGTGCGGTATACCTTCAGGGAGTGAATTGCGGAAGCCGGTGCCTTAATGACACGGCGGCTGGATTTGGTTTTGGTGTCGGACGTAAACACACCCATATCCGGGAGATACTGCATTGACCGCTGAATGGTGATGGTGTTATTGTCGAAATCAATATCACTCCACACAAGGCCCATCAATTCGCCCCGGCGCATTCCGGTAAACAGCAGCACCGTGACAGCGGTACGGTAATAGATCGGTTGACTCTCCATCAGCTCCAGAAGGTGGATCGCCTGTTTATCGTCCAGATATACCGCCTCATTGGTTTCGGCCTTGGGCGGTTTGACCCGTTCCGCAGCATTGGCGGGAATGTACTGCCATTCCACGGCGGTCTGAAGGATTACGGAAATGAGCCGGTGATAGTGCAGGATCGTCTGCCCGGAAAGATACTCCGGTTCTCCAGAGGGGTGAAATAGTTTGTCAAGGTCGGTGTTTAATGCACCGGCTATTTTTTCCGCCGTTTCTTCGGTGGCGGCGTTTCCGGTGATGATGGATCTGATTGTACAGGTGCAGATCCCGGCACCTTCAGCAAGTTTGGTCTGGGTGATCTTATGCTCTTTGAGATATGCTTTCAGGTCGATCTTGGCGGTGTAGCTGGATGCTTTGCGAACCTGAGCCAGCTCCCGGTAGAAGGCCGTCAGATGGGTAGGGCGGAGCCGGTCAAGATAGATGCTGCCCAGGGCAGGCTTTATGCGCTCCAGTAGTTCCCGGTAACGATTGACGGTCTTGGGACGAAGCTGGGTTTCAGCATAGTCCTTCATCCAGAGGTCGCAGAAGTCCGCAAACTTGATCTTCTGCTCTGCACTCTGGCCTGTCCGCACCTTTTCCTCGAATAGCTCCGCCTGGTGGCGGGCTTCTCGCTCTGCTTTCTTTTCGGACATTCCCGCTGGGATCTTCCACGTCATGGTCCGCTCGATTTGCCGGCCGGTCTGATCGTAACCGTCATAGCAGCAGATCAGATAGGAATTGCCCCGTTTTTTGATTGTTGCCATATCATTTCCTTTCGTAGCTTGCACTGGCTCGCCAGATATGATATGATATCCAAGTAAGCCGGTTTGAGTGGTTTCTTCTGGTTTACATCTCCGCCATCGTGGTTGCCGCCACGGTGGCGGTTTTTTGTTTATCCCGGATTGCTGACGGCCTCCTTTATCACCTTCTGGCTCTGCATCAGGAGCAGCCAATCCCGGTATTCTTCTTTGGTTTTGCGTCCTTCGTCAACAGCTTTTTTCCAGATCATCCGCTCGGTCTTAAAGTACTCATAGGATGCAGCATAGGCCGGGATATCGGGATTTCGCTTTGCAAGCATACCCTTCGCAGACGCAATCTTTCTGGAGAGTGTGGCGAGTTCATCCTCTTTCTGTCTTTCGTACCATAGCCGCCGGGTTCCGTATTCCTTGCAAGTCATTTCTGGGGCTTCAGGGCTTGGCTCATCACAATACAGGGTGTCCGAGCGATTTTCCGGGATGAAATAGCGGCCACAGTTTTTGCATTTTCGTACCACCTTGTTTCGGCGGGCTAATTCAAAGAAGGTCGCAAACATGATCCCTTCCAGGCGCGGGGAAATATCGCTGTATTCATAGCGAAGGGGGGCAACGTGATCTTTGTTATCGAGAAAGCAGCTGTAAGTCTTTGCCATGCTTTCCTCAATGGACATTTCGTCCAGCTCTTTGCACTCATCGTAAGATAATGCCCACCCGGATTCGTAAATCTGTAGCCTGAAGGTGGTATTTGTGTTGAGCGCCCCATTGAGGAGATATTTACTCAAAAACCGATAGTTCAAATATTCCGGATGATCGGCGGTTATCTCAATAACCTGCTTCAGATCGTCAATGGCATCTCTTAAACAGCGGCTTCCATAGGTGGAAATCATTTCGCAATATATATCCCACCATTCCGCAACGGTGTAAGCACGGATAAAAGAAAACTCTTCCTCGAGTTCCTTATACACTTCCCGAAGATTGTCAGGCGATTCCGTAAATACAGGGTGACCATCACTTGTAATTGAAACGCATCCGGGCCGGTTGGGAAGTTCATACTTATTGACAATGGCCTCCAATCTGCCTATATCAGCATTGAGAATCGCAAGCAGCCATGTTCCAAGAGGCCGCTTCTCATAGGTGGGACATCCGGGTTTATGAATGCGCAGTATTTCCTCATCATTGGTAAAGGTTATGGTAAACAGGTTCATACTGCATTCCTCCTGTGTTGTCTGTTGCTAAATTCTAATAGCGGCAGATAATGTGTTATCAAAAGTTGTCTGTTGGTGCCCGTGGACAGTTGCAAACAATAACGTTGTTTGCTATAATCTAAGTATACCAACAAGCAACAAGAAAGTCAATGATATTTTACGATACAGGAGGAAAATAATGAGCAACAAAGATATTCGGAATGCTGCGGGCGGTTACGGTATTAGGCTCTGGCAGGTAGCGGAGGCAATCGGCATGAACGAATCCGCATTTTCCCGCAAGCTGCGCAAGGAACTACCCCAGGAAGAGAAGAAGAAGATCTTGGCGGTAATCGAGAAGCTGGCAAAGGAGGGAACGTAATGCCTACTATGGTGACGATGAATAAGGCGGCAGAGCTAACCGGTGTAAAATACAGCGCCCTGCGCCGATGGATCAAGAGCGGAGAATTTACCTATTACGTTATGGCTGGAAGTAGATACTTAATCAATCTGGAGCGGCTGGTTGATTTCTTGAACACGCCCGCCATGGTCCGCCCGGCAGACCTGTGAGGTGGTAGCATGAAAATGATTGTGCACGATTCCCTGAGATATGGGAAAGAGAACGCAATACCATCAAAAATACTGGCCCGGATGCTCGGTTTCAATTCTGTCCGGGATCTCCAAAAGCAGATCGAACGGGAACGGGCGGCCGGCGCTGTGATCCTGTCTGATTCCCATGGTGGCGGGTATTACTTATCCAACGATCCCGAAGAATTGCGGCGGTTTACACAGACATTGAATGCGAGGGCAAGAAATACAGCGAAAGCGGCTATCTCGGCGCAGCGTGCATACAACGAGGTAACGGGACAGACGTGGACAGAGGACGCGTAAGGTGGTGATTTGATGGAGAAAAATGAGGTTATTACCATAACGCCACCAATACCGCAGTACACTTGCGAGGAATTCAAAACCCTTGTTCCGTATCAGTACTTATGCGACAACTTCTCCGGGAGCGAAGTAGCGATGCAGTTTGCGACGTTGGAAATGGCTGAGAATGCAAAAGCTGTAGGTTTTACAGGCTTCAAAGACACGCTAAAAATCTACCTGAAGCAGAACAGGGCGGCGGCACGTCGTGGCATAGTCCTGAACACAACGGAGTTCACCAATCAGCCCATAGAGCTAAACTGCGCAGCTTGGGAGTGCTGGGATAGTGGGATTTCTCGGATCGGAAGAAGTGGCATTCGAGAGCAAGCATGCTCGCATCCGATCATGCCAGTAGAAAGACTGAAAAATATAGACACTGGGGAAGTCAAAGTTCGATTGGCTTTCAATCGGTCTGGAAGGGCTGGAAAGTGGCAAAGCACGATCGTTGACATGGCTACGATATCAACGACGCGAACCATTGTTCCGGCTCTTGCCAATTTGGATATATCTGTAACAGGAAATACGGCTCCTGCGCTTGTAGATTATCTGAATGAAATTGCTGACCTAAACCGGGACATTATCCCGGAACAAAAATCCATAGGTCGACTTGGGCACATACCCGGCGAAGGCTTTTTGCCTTATGTAGATGGTATTGTGTTTGACGGAGATGCATCATTCAAGAACCTCTATGGTGCTGTAAGCAGCAAGGGGAATATGGCGCAATGGCAAGTGGCAGCCTTTGATTGCCGCAGAATGTCCGTCACCGCTCGGATTCTCCTGGCGGCCTCGTTTGCGTCACCGCTGCTGTCCATCGTTGGTGCGCTTCCATTTTTCGTCCACCTCTGGGGGGTGGATTCTGGTACAGGCAAAACTGTTGCCCTAATGCTCGCCGCATCCGTCTGGGGTAATCCTGAACTTGGTAGCTATACCCAGACATTTAATGCAACACAAGTTGGACAGGAACGGACAGCCGCCTTCCTGAACCATCTGCCACTCTGCATTGACGAGTTGCAGCTTACTAAGGACGGCCGGGGAAAAACGATCTTCGATGTCTATCAGCTGGCCCAGGGTGTCGGTAGATCAAGGGGACGCAAAAGCGGAGGTGTGGAGCTGGCCCCCACGTGGCGGTGTTGTTTCCTGACTACCGGTGAAACGCCGCTCACAAACATCTCCAGCGGTGCTGGTGCTGTAAATCGTGTTATTGATATCGAATGTACAGCAGGAAATGCTGTTATCACAGATGGCCCCCGGATTTCCAGTATCCTAAAGCAGAACTATGGTTTCGCGGGCCGGATATTCATCGAGAAGCTCTATAAATCTAATGAGGTGCTAGCGGCCGTTCGAGAGATTTACAGAGATTATTACCAGGAACTTTGCACCGGTGACTCTACAGAGAAACAGGCCATGGCGGCGGCTGCCATCCTAACAGCTGATCTGTTAGCCTCCAAATGGGTCTATGGCGACACAGATCTTGTGCTGACTCCGGAGGATATTTGTACATTTCTAGCATCCAAAGAAGCCGTATCCGCCGGCAAGCGGGCTTATGATTGGCTTTGTGATTGGGTGGCGGCGAATGTCAATCATTTCGCTGGAAATGAAATCCCACTTGCCGGTGAGGTCTACGGCAAGATCGAAGGGGATATTGCTTATATAAACCGAAGTGTGTTCAACAGGGTGTTACAGAACGAGAATTTTTCTGCAGCTGCAACTCTAAGTTATCTAAAAGCCAACAATTTGATTGAGTACCGTGCGGGCAAGAGCAACGCAAAATCCAAGAGTATTAATGGCCACAAAACGGAGTGCATCGTCCTTCTGCTGAGTGGAAGCAGCTGGGTTAATGAGCTTTCTGATGAAGAATTGTTACCCCTATAATGACACCACCCCCGAACTCCCCCCGAATATCCAAGCTTTGAAAAGCTTGGATAATTCCTCAGATTTTGGAAAATCAGATGTTTCCAATCGTAGAAAATCAAGTTCGGGGGTTCGGGGGTTCGGGGGCGCAAAAACAATATATTACAGGGATTTTTTACAAGGGGGCCTTACAGCTTGGTGACATCTTGATTTTCGCGCGAACAGAAGTGTGCAATTTACCCCCGAACCCCTGAATTAAAAAATCTATTAACAATTAGCTATATAAATATATAGATATTTTAACGAGATAGTAATAAAACCAAACTTTTCGGAATGGATTTTTTCGGGGGCACTACCCCCGAACTTCCCCCGAAGCACCCGAACAAGGAGGGGTATAACATGAATTGTCCAATTCAATCCAAAGAGTGCCAGAAAGCTGAGTGTGCATTGTGGCGGTATGATCGTTGCGGTGTAATGGATGCAATCTTGACGCTGGATAATATTGCTGAGCATCTTGAAACAATTAGCGGCGCTCTGGAAGATATCAGAGATCGGGGCTTTCCAGCGCCTATGCCTTCAGGCTGGGAACAGCACATAAGGAATCAAGTCCACCAGGCCGGCTGAAGATCTGGGCTTGTGACCATGCGGCTGGTGGACTGGCTGAAGCTCTATCGAACAGAGAGCGAACAGAGAGAAAACCACCCTTGAAGCTCAGGCGAAGCACACGAAATCTGTCACCATGAACAGGCGAGGAACAGTCGAGAACCCCGCCACGGTAACGAACAAAATACGAACAAAACCGGAACAAAATACAGGTTAATTTCCGCCACGAACAACAGGTGAACAATAGAGATTGAAGCCCGAGCGAAGCGCGAGAAAACAGCCCTTGAAGCGGCGAGAAATCCGCCACGAACAACGGTTGAACAAAGGTCGAACCGTGAGCGAAGCGTGAGAAAATCCGCCACCGAAGCGAGGACGAAGCGAGGTCAATCCGGGTTTTGTAACACGATAACGCACAATAGGGTGAAGCCGTGAGAAAGCCGTGAGGATGGTTAACATTCATTAATCTTTTAGCCTATGTGGTGGCGGATCTGATAACTCTGTCTGTTGGACGAACTCGTGATGAACTCGAGAGAATGAACTGCAGGCGAAGCGGAGGAGAACCACAGCCCAGACTTAACAAATTCCAACATTTCCTCATTAGATACCCCGCCACAAAAAGAAACACAGCCCCCAGCGGATGGCCAGGAGCTGCGCTCTGTATTCGGTTCGGTAAGCTGATTATACAGGAGGGCGGTGCAAATGTCAAACGAGGAATTGGTTGCGGCGATCCAGGCCGGTGAGGATCGCATGGCGAACTATGGGGTCAGATCGAGAAGCTGGTTATGTGGAAAGCACACCGCATTATGGGAGCGCTGGAGGCTCGTGGCGGATGTGGTGTGACTTTCGAGGATCTGTACCAATCCGGCTATCCTGCGCTGGTAGATGCAGTGGAAACCTATGATCCGGCCGCTGGAGCCTTTACAACATGGCTTATGTATTACTTGCGGAAAGCCTTTGCAGAGGCCACCGGTTATCGCACCCGGCGAGGGCGCAACGATCCTCTGAATAATTCCCTGAGCCTGGATATGCCATTGTCGGATGATGTAGACAGCGATAATCTGATGGAGATTACGCCTGATCCAGCAGGCATGAGCGGCCTGGAATCGGCGGAGGAGGCCATATACCACCAGCAGCTCCATGATGCTCTGGAGGTGGCTTTGGATGCCATTCCAGAGCAATACAGCGAGGTTTTGCGACAACGGCATTATGGCGGCCTGTCCCTTGCTGAGATCGGAGAGAGCCGGGGTGTGTCGGCTGAATACGTGCGGCGACTAGAGTGTAAAGCCATCCGCTATATACACAGGCCAAGTATCGCTTGCCACCTCCGGCCGTTCTGTGATTTCGATTTCTACTGCGGTATCGGTTTGAGCGCTTTCCAGCACACCGGCATGAGCATCCAGGAGCGGTATCTGGCGATCGAGGAGGAGCGCAAGGAGAAGGCCGAACAGCAGCGGCAGGATCGGGAACGCCGGAGACGGGAAAAGAAGAATCGAATTGCATTCGAGGAAAGCAAGGAACGCACCAGGCAGGAAGCAGAAGAACTGGTCAGCAGAATGACACCGGAGGAAAAGGCCCGGCTGCTGGCTGAGTATGGATATGCTTGAACCTGACAAAACCTGACACTCAGACGGATCGTATTCCGCAGAAACCTGATAAAACCTGAAACCGTTAGGACCTAAGAAAACCTTAGAATTTGCACATATAGGAGGATCATACATGGAAGAAAGAATTACCAGAGGTAAGGCAATCCGGCTCAAGTGCCTGGATTGCTGCTGCGGGAATAGTGCCGAGGTACGACGCTGCCCCGCCACGGGTTGCCCATTGTGGAGGTATCGCATGGGTAGCGAAAAGAAGTCCGTAGAAAGCGATTCTAGCGAAGAATAGTCCGGGTGTATACTTTCATTACCCCGGATAGATAAACTCGAAAATGCTTTGCTACGGGCCATCTACAGCCGAAAGAAGCGAAAATAACCAGGAGCTCCCCACAGTGGGCGGCTCCCGGTATATTTTTACCGGTTTTCTTTCATATAGTTTCCGTGTAGCCCTAATTCGCCGTGTTTGTACTTCATCAGCAGGCCGACATTGACACGGTAGCTGTATCGGCCCTTGCCCTTCCGTGCGATGCAGAACGGGCTGATTCCATCCTGAGCATCCAGCCGGATATCGTGCGCCGTGGTACCGTTCTGAAGGTACTTGGCAGCCACCTCCGGGCCGATCTTTGCGTGAGCCAACAGTTCAGCATCAGACATTTCTTCACCTCCTTTGCAGTGTGATTATACGTAGTCATCTGTCCAATAAATGCCCCCTAATAGCAAAGCCCGCCACACTTCCGAAGAAATGTAGCGGTTCAGATGCTATGAGGTTATTTTCTGTTGGTAGAGCCGCCCAGCCTCCCACACCCGGGCGAGGGCACAGCTGATAATAACCTCCGGACTGGTATAGTTGACGCTCCCAGGCGTGGCCTGTGCCTCATGGGCGTGTTGCTGGATGTACTCGGTGAAAATCCTTTTAGCCTGCACGATCTCGCCAACAGAGGGATAGCAGGGGCGATTAATGCTGTAGGGGTTCATGCGTCACCGCCCTTCCGGTACCCGTCCATATAGTAGAGCCGGAGCAGATCCGCCACCGTTTCCAACATCTCGGCATCGTCATGGGTGAGTTTCTTGCTCCACTCCAGGAAGGCATCCACAGAGGGCACCGGCAAGCCCTGTGTGGCATCCCGGCAGCCCTTGACCTCGAACCGATGGCCAACTATGTCCACCTTCTCAGCGAACCAAGCGACCACGGGAGACACCTTCTCGCCGGTCATGGCCTCATACTCTGGGATGAATTTCACCATGTTCATTCGGGCACTACCTCATCGACATCAGGGGTGGCGGATGATTCCGCTTCGTTCCAGAGTTGAAGAAGATCCAGCCACAAGGTGCGCTTGGGCTTAATCTGTTCCACAGAAAAGACCTCATAACCGGCCTTCGCATACTGCTCTTTGATGATGCCGGTGGCGTTCTTGCCGATCACGCCCAGTGCCTCCATCCACTGACGATCCGCCACATGGATTTCCTCTTGAGGAGTGCGGGGCTTCGGTTCCCTGAGATCCACGAACTGGACCCGGTAGCCGGTGAGAACAAGCTGCTTTCTGAATTTCATTTGACGTCCCTCCGCTTCTCTGCCTTTTCCTCCAGCTCCATTGCTAGAGCATCCTTTGCCATAAGCATTTCAAGATCAATTGCCATTATTATTCCTCCTTGACTTTTTGGGGGAGGCTGGCCTATAATGAAGGTGCCTCCCCTTGGTGGGTTGGTTTCTAAGTCTCATGCACACTTGCTTGCCGGCTGGTGCATGGGGCTTTTCTTATGCGCTGATGGGCTGAACCTGAGAGGCTCCGAAGTAGCAGGTCACTCGGGTGCCCTTCTTGGTGACGGGGTCACTGAGGATGGCTTTGTACAGGGCCTTGCTCTCGTGGATGACTTCATAGCCCAGATCCCGCCAGCCTGCCCAGGTGTGGGTTTCTTCGGAGATCCCGGCCTCTGCCTTGGCTGCGTTGTGAGCTTTGGCGTTGGCCCATGCCATCCGGAGAGCTACGGCGAAGGACTGGACGCCCTTGCGGAAGATCCGCCACGCTGCGCTCATGATCTGAGAGAGATTGTACTGTTTCATGGTGTTTACCTCCTGTAATGTGGTTGCCGTCTCTCCGTGCTGTCGAGGCTCCTTTGTGTTTGTTGTAGGGCTTACAACAGGCCTTGTTGAAATTGGGCTGCCCTGTTCTTTATGGTCTTATTATATACTGTCGACACTATAATTTCAAGATGGAATATTGCACAAATGATGTCGACAATATATGTGCATTATTCTATATTGACGACACTAGAAAAGTGTGCTATAATACAGTTACGGTGGAGAAGGATCATTTTTATATCCGCCACCCCCACAAAACGAACCAACAGGAGGTCGGAGTATATGGCCATTTCTAAAGCGCAACAGAGGGCTACAGCAAACTATGTAAAAAAAACTTATGATCGAATTGAGGTCAAAGTCGCCAAGGGCAGGAAAGAGATTATCCAAGCCCATGCCGACAAGCTTGACGGCGGAAGCCTTAACGCCTTTATTAACCGGGCAATAACCGAAACCATGGAACGGGACAACGCCCAGGAGGCCACAGAGTGAAAAACTTGCCCGACAAATTTCACACGATCCGGCAAGCGAAACATTGAAAGACTTCCTTTATGAGAACACCATTCAGGGAATTGCATAATGAAGCATATCCCCGCCACACTTCTCCAGCGTTGTGGTGGGGATGCTTTACCCTCCCCGTGTATCTGCACTATAATGGACATGGCCGCAAATAGAGGGGAGGTGAGAATAATGAAAGGACTTCTCACTCGTAACGAAGCCGCCGAACGTCTTGGTATATCGGTAACCACATTGGATGAAGAACGACGTGGCGGATTTCTGGCCTACATCCAGCGGAAGCCAGGTGGTAAGGTATGGATCACAGAAGCGGCCATAGAGGAATATTGGGCCAGGGCAACACATCCGGCACGACCCGAAAGAGTGGTTGTGCAAACATACCGCAAGAGAAGAAAATAGCATTAGTTACGCAGTCCATTTTTGTCCGTTATCTGTCCGTTAAAGTTGTGCAACGGTAGGGTAAGCCGGGAAAGATGTGCGGGGTTTTGCGGCGTAAATCCGCAAGATATAAAAGCAGTGAAAAGTTGTAAAAAGGTAGTTAAAATGGCGTGACTTACTCCAAAACCGTAGGCTCTGGGTTCAAGACCTAGTGCCCCTGCCAGAAAAACAGCGATAGCAAATGCTATCGCTGTTTTTCTATGCGCGCACAGGAATTGAAAGATTAAATGCGACGCGGATGAGCGTCGCCGCCGACGGCCCGCCGGAGGCGAACCTTAGTTTTTGCCTTCGGCAAAAATGCAAGCAAGTCCTGGTGCCCCTGCCAAGATTGGGAATTCATGAAGTTTCTTCGTGAATTCCCTTTTTTGTTTGTCAAAAGTTCAGAATACGGCTTTCAGCAAGGCACAACCCCCGGCTCTTACGCATTGACGGGGAATGGAATTATGCTATAATACGGTTAGATAATCTAAACTTGACGAGGAAGCATGCAATGGAAGGAATAACAATTAGAAAAATTGCCAGTTATGAAGCAGAAAGCGCCATGGCCTTGGCACTGGAAGTTTTCATGGAGTTTGAAGCGCCGGATTATCCACCCGAGGGTATGGAAACCTTTAAGAAAGACATTGTGGAAAATACCGAATATCTCGAAATGGCCCGACAGGGAGTTTGCCCCATTTACGGTGCCTTTGACGGCGAAGAGCTGGTGGCGCTGATGGGTATGCGCAGCAGCAAGACTCATATCAATCTGGCGTTTACCAAGAAGGAATACCACAGAAAAGGCATCACGAGAGCGATTTTCAAGTATCTGCTGCAGGATGTGGTGAAGGAAAACCCATCCTTGGAAGCGCTGACTCTGAATTCCTCGCCCTATGGTCTGCCGTTCTACTTGGCAATCGGCTTTGTTCCCCAGAGCGAGGAACAGACCATCAGCGGGATCCGGTTTACACCTATGAAGTACATCATAAAACCAGAATACATAACCGAACCATATATGAATTGCAAGAGATTCAACGAGCAGTACCAGGAGATCTATCGCTTTCTGCTAAAAGCCGGGGAGTGTGCCTACAACGAGCATTTCCCCTGGGGTCGTTTTGATTGGATGCAGATCCACACCATGCTGGAAGAAGAGAAGCTGACAAAGATCCTCTTGTTCCGGGACGTACAGGGCGAAATCATCGGTATGGCAACCCATGATACCTTTTATGATGACAGAGTCTACTTGCTTCATACAACCTCTGACAAGGCTTTGCTGTGCCAAATAGTGGATGCGGTACTTGAGAGCGAGGACGGTACAGTTGCCATCAAGGCAAATTCCAAGGATGCTGCGCTGATTGAAGTGTTACGGGAAAAGCAGTTCGAAATGACTGGCAGGGACAACACCCTGCTGGAATTGGATCTGAGCCATACACTACAGTATCAGCTCCCGGATGGTTACACCATAAATGCGGAAAGCGATGCCATGGATCCCTGGCAGTATCAGTTGGTGATTCACAAAGGCTTTGACAACGAAGGGATTCCGGAGCCTTGGGACGAAGAAGTCCTGACACGGGAGGTTCATTCGCCCATCCGTACCTTCGCCATCCATGGAGCGGAATACTGCGCTCATTGCGGCTTGTGGTACACGGAAGGCAAAACCGCCTATGTGGAGCCGGTGGCGACTGTCCCCGAGCACCGCAAGAAAGGTCTTGCAAAGGCAGCCATTTATGAAGCCTGCAACCGAGCCCGCAGCATGGGGGCAAAACGTGCCACGGTGCTGTCCGACCAGGAATTCTACTACCGAATCGGTTTTACCCTTTCTTCGGAAGTCTATCGCTGGGAGAAAAACAAAATCTAAATCACTTGAGCCGGGAGCAATCCCGGCTCTTTTGCGTGATTGACAGGCAATTGTTTTGCAGTATAATACAGTTAGATAAACTTGAATTTGACGAGGTATTTTCGGATGATTAAAGCTGTGGTATTTGATATGTTTGAGACTTTAGTGACGCATTTTGAAAGTCCTGTATATATGGCGAAACAAATATGTACAGACATTGGAATTACCGAGCAAAAATTTAGAGAGATTTGGGATACAACGGACGAGGATAGAACTTTAGGTAAAAAATCACTTGAGGAAGTTATTGAAGCAATTTTGAGGGCAAACAATTGTTATTCTTGCGAACTGTTCGAGATGATTATAGAAAAACGGAAACAATCGAAAGTTGAGTGCTTCAATCACATACACTCCGAGATAACACCTATGCTTACGGCTATTAAAGAGATGAACATCAAAGTCGGCTTAATAACAAACTGCTATTTTGAGGAAAGAGATGTAATTCAGAACAGCGTGCTATTTGATTATTTCGATGCAGTTTGTATGTCTTGTGAATTAGGCATGCAAAAACCAAATAGTGAGATTTTTCAAAAATGTACACATGATTTGGCAGTTGCCCCTGAGGAATGTCTTTATGTAGGAGATGGCGGTAGCTTTGAATTGGAGTCGGCACAAGCTATAGGTATGCATCCAATTCAAGCAGTATGGTATTTGAAAGACGGCGTAAATCAGCCAGCAAAAAGGAAAGCGGAATTTGTTCAAGCGGAGTCCCCCAAGGATGTACTTTTGGAAATCACAAGGTTCAACTGAAAGCATAAATTCCAATTGTAGGTAAAAGATATGAAAGTCAATTTCTACGAAACAGTAGACGATAAACTATTAAAATTCGCTGTGATTATTTCGAAACACAATGGAAAATGGGTGTTTTGCAAGCACAAGGAAAGAAACACCTATGAGATTCCAGGCGGACATAGAGAGCCAAACGAACCTATACTTGAAACCGCAAAGCGGGAACTTTCGGAGGAAACAGGTGCGTTGAAATTTGATATTGCGCCCATCTGTGTTTACTCTGTGACTGGCAAGAACAGAGTTAATCACACAGGAGAGGAAACTTACGGTATGTTATTCTTTGCGAATATTCAGGTATTCGAAAAAGAACTGCATAGCGAAATGGAAAGTGTTTCTTTTTTTGATATTCTCCCAACAGAGTGGACTTACCCGCTTATTCAGCCGCTATTGATTGAAGAATACTTGCGACGGGTTGAAACCAAATAAATTCCAATATGTCGAACAGACAGAAACAGCCGCTCTCATATGTGGGCGGGTGCACTATTTCAGCAAATTAAGTCGAGAAAAACCTTTCGAGTTCCCCTATAATATGAGTATAAGGAGGTGAACAGAAATGGTTGGGCATATAGAAGCG
>JAZONA010000078.1:0-17833 GCA_045654265.1 Faecousia sp. | reverse complement strand
TGGCGGTCGCCGATGATCAGCTCACGCTGGCCACGGCCAATGGGGATCATAGAGTCGATTGCCTTGATGCCCGTCTGCAGAGGGGTATCCACGTGCTGACGCTGAATGATGCCCGGTGCCGGAGCCTCGATAGGACGGAAGCCTTCATTTTCAATGGGGCCCTTGCCGTCGATGGGTTCACCTAGCGCATTGACAACACGACCGATCAGGCCAGCACCCACAGGCACGGACACCACACGGCCGGTACGTTTTACCGTATCGCCTTCTTTGATGCCGTTGTCGGTGCCGAGGATAACGATGGAAACCGTATCCTCCTCCAGATTCTGAGCCATGCCGTAGGAGCCGTTGGACATCTCCAGCAGCTCACCGGCCATGCACTTATCCAGACCGCTGGCCTTGGCAATGCCGTCGCCCACCAGAATGACCACGCCGGTTTCGCTGGCTTCCATCTTATTTTCGTAGTTTTTAATTTGACTACGGATGATTTTTGTAATTTCTTCAGGTCTTAATTCCATATCGTTCCTGCTTTCTGTCAGAGGACGGTGTTCTTCAGAACGCCACGAATGGCATCCAGGCGATGGGCAACGGTGTCATCCAGCCGCTTGCCGTCGAAGTCCAGACGGACACCGCCCAGACACTCGGGATCCACCCGATTGCGCAGTTCGATCTGCTTGCCGGTGATGGTGCCCAGCTTCCGGGTCAGCTTTTCAAGCTGCTCCGCCGTCATAGGAACCGCCGTCACCGCTTTTACCAGCAGAATGTCATTATCCTTGTAATACTGCTCCCGATAGGCGGTGCAGCAGTCGGAAAAATGGCGAATATATCCCTTTTCCGTAAGGATCTTCATAAAATTCAACAGATAAGGTTGAATTTTTCCACGAAAACTTTCGTCCAGAATATGACAGCGCTCCTGCTTGGTCAGGTTGGGTGTACTCAGAAGGCGGATAAAATCCGGCTCTTCCTGGGTAAAGCAATGATCCAGAACAGCCATTTCGTCCAAAATCGCCTTATCCAGCCCCTCGCTCAATGCCAAGTCATACAGCGCCTGGCCGTAAACAGCTCCAACCTCCGTCATACGCCGTCACCCAAGCTGTCGATGAAATCATCCACCAACGCAGCCTGATCAGCGGCGTTCAGCTCACGGCCAACTACCTTTTCGGCAATGGCCATGGCCATATCGGAAATCTCATCCTTGGCATCATTGATGGCCTTCTTCTTTTCCAGAGCGATGTCCGCAGATGCCTTGTCCATGATGGCAGCAGCACCGGCGTTGGCCTGACGGATGATCTCCTCCTCACGGGCCTGACCGCGAGCCACCGCATCCTTAACAATGCGATCGCCGGTTTCCACAGCCACGGAGAGCTTTTCCTTGTACTCCGCTTCCATCGCCTCGGCATTTGCCTTAGCGGTATCCGCTTCGGAGTACATATCGTCGATCTCCTGCTGGCGATCCTTGATCATCTTCAGCACCGGCTTCCACAGAAACTTGGTGCCAACGCCCAGAATCAGAAGAAAATTCAGCAATGCAAACAGCGCTGTCCAAAAGTTAACGCCTACAAAGCTTTCAAATTGTCCCACTTGCTTCGCTCCTTTCGTTCAAATTGGGAAAGGGCGGAAAATTACATAGCGAACAGAATCAGGAAAGCGATCAGCAGGGAGTAGATACCGGTGGTTTCGGTAACAGCACAACCCAGAATCATGGTGCTGCGCAGATCCTGCGCAGCCTCGGGCTGACGGGCGATGCCCTCCAGAGCCTTGCTGACAGCATTGCCTTCACCCAGAGCGGGGCCGATAGCGCCGATACCCATACACAGACCGGCGGCCAGAGCGCAGAACGCCTTCATAAAGTACATATTGAATTCCATAATGTTTCCTCCTAATAATGCTTTTATTTGAATTTTTTAGGAATACAAAGTTATTTTTCTGCCGGTGGTGGGCAGGCCGCGGCGATGTAGGCCATGGACAGCATGCTGAACACCAAAGCCTGGACAAAGCCGGAGAACAGATCAAAGTACAGCGACAACACCGCAGGGATACCGAAGTTCAGCGCCGGGATACCGGACACCACATTCAACGCCTGCAGAAGTCCGAACACACCAAGCAATCCGCTCAAGAATGCCAGCACGATGATCCGCTTTTTCTTCATTTTCTTAAACAGGAAAATCGAACCAACACAGACCAAAAGCAAAGCGATGGCCACATAAACACCCTTGGAGGCGATGAAATTCAGCGCCGCCGCAGAGCCGAGGCTCAGACCTGCGTACAAAATCGAGGTAATGACACCGCCGCCGGCCACGTTACCGAAGTGACGGAAAGCCATAGCCACGGGCTGTGCCGCTTCAGACAGCAGATTCATAGGGGTCATAATGAAGATTGGCTCGGTGAAGCCCTTCAGCCAGCCCAAGAAGCCGTTGTGCTTGATATTTTGGTACCAAATAATCAGGGTCACCAGAATCGCCCACACCAGCGGCACGCTCAGATCAGCGGTGGTGGAACGAAGCACACCGGTCATGCCGATAAGAGAACCCACAATACTGCTCAGGAAAATGGTGCCGATGAGGGGAATGAATTTTTCATTATGCTCACCCATGGAGTTGATCACCATGTCGCGAAGCATGGTCACGCCGGTTTCCACAAGCACCTGCTTGCCATCCGGGCGTTTTTTCAGGTTTCTGCCCAGCAGAATGAAGGCGGTACACAAAATGATGGACACTACCAACAGAGAAACCGTAGTCTGGGTAATGTTGATGCCGCCGAAAATGGGTATGGTGTAGTATATATACGCACCGGTTACACTGACTTCCATTACTTTGCTTTCCCCTTTCCGAAAAATTCTGCCAGAGTCAGGGCAGGTCTGGTGAATACCAAAGGCACAACTGTGGCGATCACGTTACACAGTCCGCTTTTAATCAATGCGAACAGCAAAATTGCCATCACCGCCAACCGTCCGAAATAGGACAGCTTGACCAGTGCCTGACCGGACTTCACATCTCCCCTCTCCGCCCGATCCGACGCAAGGTCGGCACAGACAGCCAGAACAAAGAAGTTGGCAATAGCAATGATGCCGCCGAAGATGCCGCCCAGCCACACGCTTCGGTCGAAGCGATTCAGCAAAGCGAACACCGCCAGCATCAGGCCGATGCCCACCGCTTGTCCCACAGACACGATCAGCGTCTGCCGCAGGATAAATTTACGGGAATCCATAGCATTCCTCCGGGTTAATCATGGTCATTGAAGCTGACGGCAGGAGGCTCCTCCGATTTGGGTTTGGCAAGCCGCTCCATAGTTTTCAGGCTGCTGCGCAAACCGGATATGGCGCAGATGAGTCCCAGTCCGACGCCCACCCAGATCACCCAGATGCCAAGGTCAAACCGACCACGCAGCCACACCGCCAGCAAAATAAAGCCCGCCAGAGGCAGCGCCACGGACATACCCAATTGGGTCATCCATGTCAGAAGACTGATGTCCTTCATCGTGCCACCTCATAAAACGTACTTCTTATCTATTATACCCGATAAGGCATCAAGTTGCAAGGAATTTTTGTGAAGTTTTCGCAAATTCTCCCAGCCTTTTCCGCTCATGCGAAAAAACTTTTCGCAAAAGGGGCTTTTCAAGAGAACGAAAATATAGTACACTATAAATATATAGAACCATTGGGCGCATCTGGTCATAAAATATGATGAGGTGACGCTTATGGCAGGATATTTTGTAATGGGTACCCTGGCGGCATTTGGCGCATTTTGCGCACTGTGGGCGCTGGTGGGACTGTTTCTTCCCCAGCACCCCGGCACTTTGGTGGTAGTGCAAAGCACACCGTCACAAAAGGAAGCTGCCCTTCGCCGGTATCGCTGGCTGGAAGGCTTGGGGCTTGTTCGAGGCCCCGTCATTTTTATAGATACATGGGAGGAGCTGACCTCCTTAACGGAACAGGAGCGGAACGGATTTGACAGAGCTTGAAATTTTGCAGGGCACCATCGGTGCCGTTGTGTTTCAAAATTATGATAATGGCTACGCCGTCCTGCGCCTGCGGTGTCAGGGCGGCGAAACCGTCACGGTGGTGGGCACCATCCCGTTGCCGGCGGTGGGCGAACGGCTGATGGTCACGGGCAAATGGAGTGCCCATCAAAGCTACGGCAAGCAGTTTGAAGCGGAATTTTTGGAGCGGATGCTCCCCCAGACCAGCGCCGACATCGTCAGCTATCTTTCCAGCCGCATCATCAAGGGCATCGGCCCTAAGACCGCTGGGCGAATCGTTAGCCATTTCAGCGAGCAGACCTTGCTGATTATGGAACGGGAGCCGGAGCGGCTTGCAGAGATTCCCGGCATCACCCGAGAAAAGGCACGGCGCATTGGTGAGGAATTCCGCCTCCGGGTAGGTATGCGCCAACTGATGGAATTTTTCGCACTGCATCAGCTTCCTGCGGAGCTGGCGGTGCGCACCTACAAGCTTTACGGCGAGCAGGCCATGGAGCTTCTGTATGACGACCCCTACCTGCTCATGGTTGACGGACTGGAAGCCCCCTTCGGCGCAGTGGACAAGTTTGCCATTGAACTGGGCGTTTCCGGGGAAGACCCCCGTCGCATTGAGGCAGGTATCCTCTTTGAACTGCGGTATAACCTCACCGCCGGTCACAGCTTTTTGCCGGAGGACAAGCTGATTGCCGCCACAGCTCAACTTCTCAGCGCCGATGGAAATACTGTGCGTGAGGGTGTGGAACGTCTTCTGGAAGCGGACAGAATGGTTCGCTCCCAGCTAGCTGGAATCACCATAAGCTACTTACCGGAGCTGTATCAGGCGGAAGTCTACTGCGCCCGTCGGCTTCTGGAATTCTCAAAAACCACCTTCCCCGAGCCCAGAAAACTTGACGCAATGCTGAAAATCGCCGCAAAAGAAAGCGGTTTGCAATACTCCGATCAGCAGTGCGAAGCCATCCGCAGTGCAGCAGGCAGCGGACTTTTGCTGATTACCGGCGGCCCCGGTACCGGTAAAACCACGATTTTGAACGGAATTCTCTCACTTTTTGACCAAATGGGGCTCAAATGCGTCCTTGCCGCTCCCACCGGACGGGCAGCCAAACGGCTTACCGAAGTTACCGGTCAGGAGGCTTCCACCATCCACCGGCTTCTGGAGGCCACTATCGATCCTGCCTCCGGGCGGATGTATTTTATCAAGGACGAGGATGCCCCCTTGAAGGCCGATGCGGTGATCGTGGACGAGATGTCCATGGTGGACATACAGCTTTTGTTCTCTCTCTTGAAAGCCATCCCTGATGGAAAGCGGTTGATTCTCGTGGGCGACCCGGATCAGCTTCCTCCGGTGGGACCGGGCTTCCCCTTCAGCGATATGCTCCGAAGCGAACGGCTTCACGCCGTACGGCTGACGGAGATCTTCCGGCAGGCTCAGGAGAGCCTCATCGTCATGAACGCCCACCGGGTCAATCACGGCGAGATGCCCAACCTGCGCAGCCGCAAAAGCGACTTTTTCTTCCTCCCCTGCCGGTCTGAGCAGGAGGTCAGTCAGGTCATCAGCGATCTGTGCAGTCGCCGTTTGCCACAAAATATGGGCATCCCCTCGGATCAGATTCAAGTCCTTTCCCCCACCCGCAAAGGCGGCGTTGGCACGGGAAACCTGAATAAATTGCTCCAAACCAGCCTGAACCCCGCCGCTCCCACAAAAAAAGAGCGTCAATTCGGAGATTTTTCTTTCCGGGAGGGCGATCGGGTGATGCAAATTCGAAACAATTATGATATAATGTGGAAGAAGTGCGACGGAAGTGCCGTGGGCGCCGGTATTTTTAACGGCGACGTGGGTATCATCCGAAGCATCGATCCCCACATGGAAACCATGACGGTGGTCTTTGACGACCGGGAAGTGGACTATGACTTCGCTCAACTGAATGAGCTGGAACCGGCCTACGCCATGACTGTCCACAAAAGTCAGGGCAGTGAATACCGAGCGGTGGTACTGAGCGCATGGAACGGTTCACCATATCTGCTCAGCAGAAGTGTGCTGTACACCGCCATCACCCGTGCCAAGGAGATCCTGATCATCGTGGGTCGGGAGGAAATCATCGCCGCCATGACCGAAAACGCCAAGGTCAGCCGCCGGTACTCCGGCCTGAAGCTCCGTCTGCAAGGGAGAGTGGAAGTATGATCCGCTCCCTGCTTTTCCCGGAAAAATGTGTGCTGTGCAAGACGATTCTGGAATCCGGTCAAATGGATCTGTGTACCGGCTGCCGCATCGAAGCACCTCAATGGCGCAAGCCTAAGGACAAGATTCCCTTTATCAAAGAATTGCTGGCCTTGTGGCATTATGAAGGAAATGTCCGCAACAGTCTGCTCCGTTACAAATTCTACGGCAAACGTAGTTACCATGTCGCTTACGGCCGGCTGCTGGCCATGAAGCTGTTGGAGGAATGGGATGGGGAATTTGATCTGATCACATGGGTTCCCATCAGCCGCAGGCGCAAATTCCGTCGTGGCTACGATCAGGTAGAGCTACTTGCGCTGGCCACCGGCAAAGAACTGGGCATGGAGGCCCTCCCCTGTCTAAAAAAAGTTCGGCACAATCCGCCTCAATCCGGCATCACCGGAAGCGCCCAGCGCCGAGCCAACGTGCTAAATGTTTACCAAGTACGAAATCCGGAGCGATTCGCTGGAAAGCGTATTTTGCTTCTGGACGATATTGTTACCACCGGCGCCACCGTCAGTGAGTGCGCCCGTGTCCTGCTGACCGCAGGAGCCAAAGAAGTTTACTGCGCCGCCATTGCGGCGAAACATCATAAGTAGGTGAAATATATGGCATTATTTTCTAACGACCTGGGTGTTGACCTGGGTACATCCAATGTATTGATCTATGTAACCAACAAGGGTGTTGTGGTTCGGGAGCCCTCTGTGGTGGCTATGGACAAAAACACCGGCAAAATTCTGGAGGTTGGCGCAAAGGCACGGAACATGCTGGGTCGTACCCCCGGCAATGTGGTGGCGGTACATCCTTTGAAGGACAGCGTCATCTCCGACCACGAGCTGACCGTACGGATGCTGCAGGAGCAGTTCCGGGAAGCCACCAAGGGTCAGAAGATCTTCACTCCCAAGCCCAGAGTCATTATCTGCGTTCCCAGCGGTGTTACCCAGGTGGAAGAGCGTACGGTGATCTCTGCCGCCATCGAAGCCGGCGCCCGCCGTGTGTATCTGATTGAAGAACCTCTGGCAGCCGCTCTGGGTGCTGGTCTGGACATCAGCGGCCCTAAGGGTCACATGATCGTCAATATTGGCGGCGGCACCACCAATATTGCTGTGTTGACCATGAACAGCATCGCTGCTTCCTCTTCCATCAAGATCGCCGGCAATAGCTTTGATGAAACCATTGCCCGTCATGTCCGCCGTCGTCACGGCGTTGTCATCGGTCAGACCACTGCTGAGGACATCAAAATCCGCATTGGTTGCGTGGTGGCCGGTTCCGAGGAAGCGTCCATCACCATCCGTGGTCGAGATGCCCAGACGGGCATGCCTCAGGAAGTGACCCTGTATTCCTCCGAAATTGCAGAAGTGCTGTTCCGCCCTGCCCGTCTGATTGCGGACGAGGTGCTGTCTGTTCTGGAAAACACCTCTCCTGAGTTGGTCAGCGACATTGCCGAAAACGGCATAACCCTCACCGGTGGCGGTGCTCAGCTTGCGGGCATGGCTCAAGTCATCTCTGAGCGTACCGGCATCCAATGCTCCGTGGCAGACAATCCCGACTCCTGCGCAGCCTACGGCTGCGGCAAGAGTCTTGCATGGATCAACAAGATGCCTGAAGGACCTATCAACATCGCAAGAAAGCGCCTTATGCGCAAGTAAAAAATCGCTACCGCCGGAGGTTCTCCGGCGGTGTGCTGTTGAAGTAGGAGTTTTTTATGTTAACCATCTCAGAAATCCTTTCTCAAGAATTAAACCAAAAACTGCAATATATCGAAAACGTCATTGCCCTGATCGACGAAGGCAACACCATCCCTTTCATCGCCCGTTACCGCAAGGAAATGCATGGTGCTATGGATGATACTGTGCTGCGCACCCTGGAAACTCGCCTGAATTATCTGCGTAATCTGCAGGATCGTCGGGATGAAGTGAAGAATTCCATTGAAAATCAAGGAAAACTCACGGAAGAGTTGGCTGCTGCCATCGATGCGGCGGCAACCTTGGCAGAAGTGGAAGATCTGTACCGTCCCTACAAGCAAAAGCGTCGCACTCGTGGCAGCGTCGCCCGTGAGAAGGGACTGGAGCCTCTGGCGGCTGCGATTTTTGCCCAGGATGGTCAGGATCCGGTGGTATTGGCAGAAAGTTATGTAAACGAAGAAAAGGGTGTAAATTCCATCGAAGAAGCCCTGCAGGGTGCCTCCGACATCATCGCAGAGGATCTTTCCGACGATGCCCAGATCCGCAAGGATCTGCGTACTCTGGTAGGCCGTAGGGGCAATTTCGGCTGCAAGGCAGAAGATCCGGACACAGATAGCGTCTATCGTCTGTACTACGATTTTAATCAGCCCATCAGCCGCATGCTGGATCACCAAATCTTGGCCATCAATCGTGGTGAAAAGGAGGGTATCCTGAAGCCAAACGTGGCGCTTCCCGGCAATGAGGGTGCTGCGCTGGTTTGTCGTGCAGCTCTGAAACCGACTCTGCATGTGTCCGGGTTTGTCCGTGCTGCGGCGGAGGATTCCTATGAGCGGCTCATCTTCCCCTCCATTCAAAGAGAAATGCGCAGCGAGCTGTCCGACCGGGCATACACCGGTGCCATCCACAATTTTGCCCTGAATTTGAAGCCCCTGCTGATGCAGCCTCCGGTGAAGGGCTTTGTGACTATGGGTCTTGACCCCGGATATAAGAACGGCTGTAAAGTCGCTGTGGTGGACGCCACCGGCAAAGTGCTTGCCACATCCGTGGTTTACCCGACCTTCAGTGAGAAGAAAAAGCAAGATGCCATCGCCGTTCTGTCCGGGCTGATCCGCAAGCATGGGGTAAAGCACATTGCCATTGGCAACGGCACCGCATCCCGGGAAACCGAGGCCATGACTGTGGAAATGCTTCGCAGCTTCCCTGATGTCAGCTACATGATCGTCAACGAAGCCGGTGCATCTGTTTACTCCGCCTCTCCCCTGGCCGCTGAGGAATTCCCTGAATTTGACGTAAATCTGCGTTCTGCTGTATCTATCGCACGGCGGTTGCAGGATCCCCTGGCAGAGCTGGTTAAAATCGATCCCAAGGCCATTGGCGTGGGACAGTACCAGCACGACTGCCCCCAAAAGGAACTGGATGCGGCGCTGGGTGCTGTGGTTGAGGACTGCGTGAATGCCGTGGGTGTGGATGTGAACACCGCGTCCCGGAGTCTTTTGCAGCAGATCTCCGGTCTGAATGCCACCACTGCCAAAAATATTGTAGCCTACCGTGAGGAAAATGGTCCCTTCACCAGCCGTGCGCAGCTGAAGAAGGTGCCTAAGCTGGGTCCCAAAGCATTCCAGCAATGTGCCGGCTTCCTGCGGATCCCCGAGAGCAAGGAGCTGCTGGACAACACCGGCGTTCACCCCGAATCCTACGCCGCTGCCAAGGAGTTGCTGACGCTGCTGGATTGCAAAAAGGGTGCTGATCTTTCCGATCTTCCCGCCAAGCTGGAAGCCTACGGCACTGCCAAGGCCGCACAGGCTTGCGGCGTGGGTGAGCCCACCATCATCGACATCGCCAAGGAGCTGGCGAAGCCCGGTCGTGACCCCCGTGACGAACTCCCCGCTCCCATCCTGCGCAAGGACGTGTTGGAGATGAAGGATCTGAAGCCCGGCATGATCCTCACGGGCACCGTGCGAAATGTCATCGATTTTGGCGTTTTCGTGGACATTGGTGTCCATCAGGACGGTCTGGTGCATATTTCTCAGGTGTGCAACCGACGCCTGCGTCACCCCAGCGAGGCCGTGAAGGTGGGCGACGTGGTGAAGGTTGTTGTGTTGGATGTGGACGAAAAGCGCCACCGCATCAGTCTGAGCATGAAGCAGGTCAAAGAAACAGCTGTGTAATATTAAAAGCACGCTTGCGATTTGCAAGCGTGCTTTTTCTTATCCACGAAGCTCGATGATCTGATCTCTCAGCACGGCGGCGTACTCGTATTCCATCATACGAGCAGCCTCCTTCATCTGCTTTTCCAGACGGGCAATTTCCCGTTCCTTTTCGGCCTTGGTCAGCTTCACGCCGGTGCGTCCCTTCCGTTCCGCCGTAGCAGAAGATATTTCAATCAGATCCCGGACGGATTTGATGACTGTCTTGGGCACAATGCCGTTGGCCTTGTTGTATTCATCCTGAATCCCTCGGCGGCGCTCCGTTTCCCGGATGGCGGCGCGCATAGAGGGGGTCATATTATCCGCATACATGATGACCCGACCCTCGGCATTTCTCGCCGCACGGCCGATGGTCTGGATCAGGCTGGTTTCACTTCGCAGGAAACCTTCCTTGTCCGCATCCAAAATGGCCACCAGACTCACCTCCGGCAGGTCAAGACCCTCACGAAGCAGGTTGATACCCACCAAAACGTCAAATTTCGCCATGCGCAGATCCCGGATGATCTCCATGCGCTCCATGGCACCGATGTCCGAGTGCATATAGCGCACCTTGATGCCGGCTTTTTGCAGGTAGGTGGTCAAATCCTCCGCCATTTTCTTGGTCAGAGTGGTCACCAGAACCCGCTCATTTTTAGCAGTTCGGGCATTGATTTCCCCGATGAGATCATCAATTTGCCCGTCAATGGGGCGCACCTCTACGATGGGGTCAAGCAGACCCGTGGGGCGAATCACCTGCTCCACCGTCTGCCCCGAGCGCTCCTTTTCGTAGTCGGCAGGGGTCGCGGAAACGTAGATCACCTGATTCAGCTTGCTGTCGAATTCGGTAAAATTCAACGGGCGGTTATCGTATGCCGAAGGCAGACGGAATCCGTAATTCACCAGCGCATCTTTTCTGCTTCGGTCACCGGCGTACATGGCTCTGCATTGAGGCAATGTCACATGGCTCTCATCCACAAACAGCAGAAAATCCTCAGGAAAATAATCCAGAAGCGTGGTGGGTGGTGTGCCGGGGGCTCTGCCCTGAATTACTCTGGAATAGTTTTCGATGCCGTTGCAGAAGCCGATTTCCGTGAGCATTTCCAAATCGTAAGCGGTGCGTTGCGCAATACGCTGTGCCTCGATGAGCTTGTCCTGAGCCCGAAAAAACGCCACCTGCTCATCGCATTCTCGCTGAATTTCCAGCATCGCCCGCTGAAGCTTGTCCCGAGAGGCCACATAGTGGCTGGCAGGATAAATGGCCACATGGTCAATATACCGCTCTGCCATACCGGTGACGGCATTGATCTCCGAAATCCGGTCGATCTCGTCACCAAAAAACTCCACCCGGATGGCCCTACCCGACCAATATGCCGGGTAAATTTCCAAGGTATCGCCCCGGAGCCGGAACTTATTTCTGGAAAAATCCAAGTCGTTGCGCTCATAACGGATCTCCGTCAGTTTGCGCAGGATCTCATCCAAAGGCCGTTCCTGACCCACACGCAAGGAAATGACCATGCTTTTGTAATCGATGGGGTCGCCCAGACCGTACAGACAGCTCACCGAAGACACCACGATCACATCCCGTCGCTCAAACAGCGCAGAGGTAGCGCTGTGGCGCAGGCGGTCGATCTCCTCGTTGACGGAGGCATCCTTTTCGATATAGGTGTCCGTGTGGGCGATATAGGCCTCCGGCTGGTAGTAATCGTAGTAGGAAATGAAATATTCCACGGCATTTTCCGGGAAAAACTCCCGGAATTCACTACAAAGCTGTGCCGCTAGGGTCTTATTGTGAGCAAGTACCAAGGTGGGGCGGTTGAGCTTTTCGATCACGGAAGCCATGGTAAAGGTCTTGCCGGAGCCGGTGACACCCAAAAGCGTCTGCTCCCGCAGTCCCCAATTCACACCGTTGACCAACCCCTCAATTGCCGCTGGCTGATCCCCTGATGGCTTATATTCGGAAACCAATTTGAATCGATCCATACACCCTCCTAAACACACATCACACAGCTACCCGGGCGGTACATCCCCGACTGAGCCATGGAAATAAAATCATCCTCCACCATGACCAGATGATCCGCCAAGGTCACTTCCACCGCATCCAGCGCTGCAGCAACCTTTCGGGTGGTCATAATATCCTCATTAGAAGGCAACGCAATGCCGCTGGGATGGTTGTGAGCAAGTACCACGGTGGATGCCCCCTCCGCCAGTGCGATTTCCACAATTGCCCTGAGGGATACGCCGGTGGAATTGATACCGCCCTCCCCCACTATGCGGCAGGCCAAAGGCATACATTGGGCATTCAGGCAGAGCAGGTACACAGTTTCTTTGGTTCTGCCGAAAAAGTAGGAACGCATATAAGCACCGCAAGCCTCGGTGGTGGTCAGAGGCATGGTATCCATCCTTCCCCTTTCCACCTGATAGTAACGCCCTGCCGCCGGGACGATCTTCAAAAAGGTAGCCGCATTTTTCTTGATGCCATCCACCTGAACAAGTTCCTCCATGGGCGCATCCAAAACCCGGGCCAAATTGCCAAACCGATCCAACAGCCGGTGGGCAAGCACGTTGGTATCCTGTCGGGGAATACAATAGAACAAAAGCATTTCCAAAACCTGCACATCCGTAAAACCATCCAGCCCCTGACTCAGGAACCGGTCCTTCAACCGCTGTCGATGGCCGTCGTGTACCGACATAATTTTCACCTCCGCAATGGATTTTCCTTGCTATTTTTGTCATTTCCAGTTAGAATAGAACTGTCGAAAATCATCGACGAAAGAATCGCTGAATTCTGCGCATGATATACCGCAAGGAGGTTTGTCATGAAAGAACAAAAAGACACATTAAATGTGCTGAACCTGATGACGCAACCGGCCTTCCTGGTGCAAGACGGCCGCATTTCCCAACTAAATACCGCTGCCGCACAGCTAACACTGGAGATTGGTACCCCCATTCAAAAGCTGTTACCGGATTCCTCTTTGGAATCGGATGAATTTCAAGATGGTTGTCTGTATCTTACCGTGCATCATGCCGGGCAGAAGCTGGGTTGCGCTGTATATCCCCGAAATGACGGCCTGCTGTTTGTCATTTCCTCCGAAACCGACCAAGCTGAGCTGCGGGCATTGGCATTGACCGCCGCCGGTATGCGCCAGCCTCTTTCGGAAATGGTGCAGGCCGCCAATGGCTTGCAATCCATTGCACAGCCCGAGGCAAAGCAACATCTGGCGCAGCTGAACAAGCAAATCTATCAGCTTCATCGGATGCTCGGCAACATGTCCGATGCCGTCCGATACGCCACCGAGCCTCAGGGCAATTTTGTCTGCCGGGACGTGGTGGCGCTGGTGGAGGAATATTTTGACCATGCAAAAAGCTTATTGGCACACAGCAAGCTGGCATTGGAATATCAGCCCCCCAACGAATCCATCCTCTGCATGGTGGATGACCACCTGTTGGAGCGGGCTGTGTATAACATGCTGTCCAACGCCGCCAAATTTTCCAGTCCCGGAGACACCATTCGTGCCGGTCTGAGCCGGAAGGGTCAGCGTCTGCAGCTTTGGGTGGAGGATAGCGGCTCCGGCATACCCAAGCCGATTTTGGACGGCGTGTATACCCGCTATCAGCGCATGCCTGGACTTGAGGACGGTCGTCACGGTCTGGGTCTGGGCATGGTAATGATTCGTGCCGCTGCCAGTGCCCATAGGGGTACTGTGCTGATTGTGCCGACCCAAAGTGGCACCAAAATCGCCCTGAATTTCCCCATCGATCAAGGACGGAACGCTCCCTTGCGCTCTCCTGCCATTCCCATCGACTACGCCGGGGAACGGGATCACGCACTCATTGAGCTGGCGGATGTTCTCCCCGCTTCCTTGTATATCAACGCATTTTAAGAGCACTGTCATTGCAAGCAAGCTTGCAATGACAGTTTTTCTTTTACAAATAGGGCTTCAAATATGCGCCGGTGTAGCTGCCTTCGGTGGCTGCCACCTGCTCCGGTGTACCCTGGGCCACCACATAACCGCCTTCGTTGCCACCTTCCGGGCCAAGGTCGATGATGTGGTCGGCGTTTTTGATCACATCCAGATTGTGCTCGATGACCAGCACCGTGTTGCCCGCATCCACAAGCCGTTGCAGCACCTCGATGAGCTTATGCACATCCGCCGCATGGAGGCCGGTGGTGGGCTCGTCCAAAACGTAAATGGTACGTCCGGTGGAAACCCTCGCCAGCTCCGTTGCCAACTTCACACGCTGCGCCTCACCGCCGGAAAGGGTGGTACTGGACTGGCCTAATTTCACATATCCAAGCCCAACTTCCACAAGAGTTTGGGCTTTTCTTCGTATTTTCGGAAGATTTACAAAGAATTCCGCCGCTTCCTCAGCGGTCATATTCAGTTCTTGAGAAATATTCTTTCCCTTGTACTGAACCTCCAAGGTTCCCCGGTTGTACCGGGCGCCACGGCACACCTCGCAGGGAACATACACGTCTGCCAGGAAGTGCATTTCGATCTTCACAAGACCGTCGCCGCTGCAAGCCTCGCACCGGCCGCCCTTCACGTTGAAGCTGAACCGACCGGGGCCGTAGCCACGGATTTTGGCATCATTGGTGGAAGCAAACAGATCCCGAATATCGTTGAACAGCCCGGTGTAGGTGGCCGGGTTGGAACGGGGTGTTCTGCCGATGGGGCTCTGGTCGATGTCGATGACCTTGTCCAGATGCTCCATGCCCTCCACACACCGGCATTGACCGGGACGGGTACGGGCGTGATTCAATCTGGCCAGCAGAGTCTTATTCAGTACCTCGCCCACAAGGCTGGACTTACCGGAACCGGTCACACCGGTGACGCAGGTCAGGGTGCCAAGAGGGATGTCCACATCGATGTCCTTCAAATTATTCTCCGCCGCCTGACGGATGGAAAGTGCCTTACCGTTACCGGCACGTCTGGCAGAGGGCACCGGAATTTTCTTCACACCGGACAGATACTGACCGGTGATGGAACGGGGCTCGGCAATAATTTCCTCCAAAGTACCGGCGGCCACGATTTCACCGCCACGGCTACCTGCACCGGGACCCACGTCCACAATATAATCCGCCGCACGCATGGTGTCCTCGTCATGCTCCACGACGATCAGGGTATTGCCCAAGTCACGAAGACTTCTGAGAGTGCCCAACAGCTTATCGTTATCCCGCTGATGCAAACCAATGGAGGGTTCGTCCAGAATATACAGCACGCCCATCAGGGAAGAACCGATCTGGGTTGCCAACCGAATCCGCTGACTCTCACCGCCGGACAGAGTGCCGGCAGACCGGGAAAGGGTCAAATATTGCAGCCCCACATCCATCAAAAATTGCAGCCGGGACTTGATCTCCCGAAGGATCTGCTCGGCAACCATGGCCATGCTGCCTTCCAGATGGAGATTTTCTACGAATTCCAGTTCTTCCCGTATGCTCATGCGGCAGAAATCCATCAAGCCGATGCCGCCAACGGTCACCGCCCGGGCAATTTCCGACAGTCGGTCACCGTTGCACCGGGGACAAGGTGCGCTGGACATACATTCCTCTAGTTCCTTGCGGACAGAATCGGACTGGGTTTCCCGATAGCGCCGGGAAATATTATTGAGAATGCCCTCAAAGGGCTGCTCCAGCACACCCATGCCGTTGCCACGGTTGTAGGTCATGCGAAGCTTCTCTCCCTTTGTGCCGTTGAGGATCACATCCAATGCCTCTTCCGGCAGTTCCGCGACGGGAGCGGTGAGAGAAAAATGATATTTTTGCGCCAGCGCTTCAAAATACATTCTAAAAATAGAATCCGTCCGGGCGCTGTTCCAGCCGGAAACCTGAATGGCGCCGTCAAAAACGGACTTAGTTTTATCCGGGATCACCAGAGCCGCATCCGCAACCAAGCGGAAGCCCAGACCGGTACAATCCGGGCAGGCACCGGCAGGATTGTTGAAGGAGAACATCCGGGGCTCCAGTTCCGTCAGGCTGATGCCGCAATCCTCGCAGGCGTAATTCTGAGAGAAACTCAGCTCCTCCCCGGACTGAGGAAGTTCGATGATGACCAGACCGCCGGAATGGACGCAGGCGGTTTCGATGGAATCGGTGATACGCCGGCGCTGACCGTCCTTAATGATCAGCCGGTCAACCACCAGCTCGATATTGTGCTTTTTATTTTTCTCGCAGGGAATCTGCTCGTTGAGATCGTAGAGAATCCCATCCACGCGGACACGGGCAAAGCCACCCTTCCGGGCATCCTCAAACACCTTCTGGTGCTCACCTTTTTTGCCCCGGATCACAGGAGAAAGGACAATAAAACGAGTTCCCTCGCCCAGTGCCTCCACCCGATCCACAATCTGATCGATGGTCTGGCGGCTGATCTCCTTGCCACATTTGGGACAATGAGGAATGCCCACCCGTGCCCACAGAAGGCGCAGATAGTCATAAATCTCCGTGACAGTACCCACAGTGGAGCGTGGGTTCTTGGAGGTGGTCTTTTGATCAATAGAAATGGCCGGGGACAGACCGTCGATGGAGTCCACATCAGGCTTGTCCATCTGACCCAAAAATTGCCGTGCGTAGGAGCTGAGGCTCTCCACATAACGGCGCTGACCCTCGGCGTAAATGGTGTCGAAAGCAAGGCTGGACTTACCGGAACCGGAAAGTCCCGTAAACACCACCAGCTTATCTCTGGGGATGGTCAGCTCCACATTTTTCAGGTTATTTTCCCTGGCGCCTTTGATATGAATCTTCTCGTGCATAGCCGCACCCCGTTTCGTAGTTTATCGATTTATTATACCACAATCCCAAAGCCCTTACAAGACAAATATTCGGGAGATTTTTGTTAATATATACATGTCATTGCGAGCCAGTGCGCACACTGGCGTGGCAATCTCCCATGCTTTACGCATCGCCATAGGGGATTGCCACGGCCCTTCGGGCCCCGCAATGACAGAACGAACCAAAAAAGCGCACCGCAGAAGCGGTGCGCTTGAAATATTACAGTTCGCAGTTGCCCACGGTTCTGGGGAAAGGCAGGACGTCACGGATGTTGGCCATGCCGGTCAGGTACATGACGCAACGCTCGAAGCCCAGACCGAAACCGGCGTGACGGGCAGAGCCGTACTTCCGCAGATCCATGTAGAAACCGTAGTCCTCGGGGTTCATGCCCAGCTCCTCAATGCGGTTCTTCAGGATCTCGTAATCGTCCTCACGCTGAGAGCCGCCGATGATCTCGCCGATGCCGGGAACCAGGCAGTCCATCGCGGCGACGGTCTTGCCGTCAGGATTCAGCTTCATGTAGAAAGCCTTGATCTCCTTGGGATAATCGGTGACGAACACGGGGCGCTTGAACACCACCTCGGTCAGGTAACGCTCATGCTCGGTCTGCAGATCGCTGCCCCAATGGACGGGGTAGTCGAACTCATCGTTGTGCTTCTCCAGAATCTCGATGGCCTCGGTGTAGGTAACACGGCCAAAGTCGGAGTTCATAACATGGTTCAGCCGCTCCAGCAGGCCCTTGTCCACAAACTGGTTGAAGAACTCCATCTCCTCAGGTGCCTTTTCCAGCACGTAAGCGATGATGTACTTGATCATGTCCTCAGCCAGACGCATATCGTCCTGCAGGTCAGCAAAAGCGATCTCAGGCTCGATCATCCAGAACTCAGCGGCATGGCGGGTGGTGTTGGAGTTTTCCGCGCGGAAAGTGGGGCCGAAGGTATAGATGTTGCGGAAAGCCATGGCGAAGGTTTCGCCGTTGAGCTGACCGGAAACAGTCAGATTGGTG